>JAFEGC010000444.1 GCA_018240265.1 Pseudomonadota bacterium
GCTTCATGTTCTGGAAACGGTTGCGCTCGTTGACCTCCTCGAAACGCGCCGACTGGTGTTCCTCGGCATTGAAGATCTTGATCAAGCGCTGTGCGTCGATCGACTCCTTGGCCACGCGCGTCACCTCGCCCATCGAACTCTGGATGCGCGCGCTGTAGCGGCGGAAAGAACGATTGGCGGTCTGCATCAACCAGGCGATGGCGGGCGCGGCCAGCAGGCTGAACGCTGCCAGACGCCAGTTCATGACGAAAATGGTGATCAGCAGACCCAGGATGGTCAGGCTGTCGCGGATCATGGAAATGGCGGCATTGGTGGCCGCCGCGGCCACCAGCTCGATGTTGTAGGTAAGCTTGGACAGCAGATGCCCCGATTGCTGGCCGTCCAGATAGGCACAGGGCAGGCGCAGGTAGTGCGAGAACACCTCCTGGCGCAGGCGTTTCACCACCTGGCGTCCCACCCAGCCCGGGTAATAATTGGCCACGTAGTCGCCGACGCCGCGGATGGTGAACAGCACCACCACGCCAGCCGGAATCATCCACAGGATTCTCGGGTTCGGCTTGACGAAGGCGCCTTTCAGGAAGGACTGCACCAGCCAGGCCAGCGCCGACTCGGTACCGGCGAATAGCAGCATGCCGCAAACGCCGACGGCGAACTGCGGCACAAACGGACGTGCATAACCCAGCAGGCGGCGATAGATGTTCCAGGAGTCACCGCCGGCAGGTGCAGGCGTTGACGCCGGCGTTGCGTTCAAGGCGCAGCCTCCGGCTGGATGGTGGCGATGTTCATCTGCGTGAACCCCAGCCGGCCGGCCACGTCCATGGCCGTGACCACCGCCTGGTGCGTGGCGCGCGCATCGGCGCGGATGGTGAGCGGACCGCGCACGCTGCCGGCCTCCTTGAGCAGGGCCGCGCGCAAAGTGTCGGCGCTGTTGTTGATCAGGGATTTGTCGTTGATCTTGTAGGCGCCCTCCGCCGTCACCGTGAGCGTGAGCGGAACCTGCTGCGAGGGCGGGAGCGGCGCCTCGTTCGCCTGCGGCAGGCGCACCACCATGCGGCCCTCCTGCTGGAAGGTGCTGGAGACCATGAAGAACACCAGCAGCACCAGCAGCACGTCGATCATGTTGATCAGGTTGATTTCCGGGTCATCGCGATTGCGCTGCCGCAGGTTCACGCCACACCCCGCCGCTGGGCTTCCTGCTCATCCAGCGCATCCACCAGCTTCATGGCTTCTTTTTCCATCTGCACCACCAGGCGCTCGACCTTGCCGCGCAGGAAACGGTAGGCGATGAGCGAAGGAATGGCCACCGTGAGGCCCGCCGCCGTGCAGATCAGCGCCTCGCCGATGCCGCTCGAGAGCACGCGCGGATCGCCGATGCCGTGCTGGGTGATGGCGTTGAAGGCGTGGATGATGCCAGTGACCGTGCCAAGCAGACCCAGGAGCGGCGTGACCGCCGCAATGGTGCCCAGCGTGTTGAGAAAGCGCTCGAGTTCGGCCACCACGTGCCGGCCGCTGTCCTCCAGACGTTCCATCAGGATGGCGCGCGAGCGGTGGCGATTGTTGAGCCCGATGGCCAGGAGCTTGCCCAGCGGCGAATTGCGTTCGATGGCCTCGATCAGCTTGTCATTGAGCTGATCCGCCTCCACCCATTTCCACACCTTGTCAGTGAGGTCGGCCGGGATGACGCGGTTGCTTTGCAGAGTCCACAGCCGTTCCAGGATGATGGCCACCGAGGCCACCGAGCACAAGATGATCGGCCACATGAAGCCGCCGCCCGCCCGGATGATCTCCCACATTGAAGCCTCGTTCGCTGCTGCCCGCCAAATGAAAGGCGGCATGATACTAGACCGGGCATCACAAGTATCCGTGCTCAATCCACGGTCCAGTAGCGGCGATGGCGGATGCGCTCTCCAGGCGGCAATTCGGCAGGCCCGCGCGGTTCCACCGACAGTGTGATGGCGCCTTCTTGCGACACTTGACGAACCTGCGCGCCCGCCTCCCGCCAGCGCGCCAGCACCTCGGGCCGCGGGTAGTCGAAACGGTTCAGATGCGCGGCTGCGACCAGCGCCCAGCTCGGCCGAACGGTGGCGATGAATTCGGCGCTCGAGGCCCGTGGCGAACCATGCGCCGGCACCAGCGCCACGCTCACCGGATGCAGCACTTGGCGCGCCAGAAGCGCGCGCTCGGCGACGGC
>JAFEGC010000445.1 GCA_018240265.1 Pseudomonadota bacterium
GTACGTGATCGGAGTCGCTGGACTCGGAGTGCTTGTGCTCCATACCCTCGGTCTGGATCTCGTCGGTCGTTCGCTGTTGACCGCCAATCCCAGATGGGCTGTTCCGTTAGATCTTTCGCTTCTCGCAGGGTTCGGTGTGCAGCACAGTGTCATGGCGCGGTTGTCATTCAAGCGATGGCTGCGCAAGTTCATGCCGGAGGCACTGGAGCGCAGCACTTACGTAGGGGCGAGCGGCGTGGCCCTCGCGGTAGTTGTAGCGTGTTGGCAACCGATCAACGGGGTACTCTGGCAAGCCGCTGGACCGGTGCGGTGGGTCCTCTTGTCTGCTGGCCTGTTTGGATGGCTGTACCTGTTGGGGGCAACCTTTTCCATCAACCATTGGGATCTATTTGGTCTGCGACAGGCATGGCTGGCCGCGCAGGGTCGCGAGTATCGTGACGTATCCTTCGTGGAAAAGTGGATGTATCGCTACAGCCGACATCCCATTCAGGCTGGTGTGCTACTTGGCGTCTGGTCACTGCCGACAATGACAAAATCCCAGGCAATCCTCAGCGCCGGGTTGACCGCTTACATTATCGTCGGATTGTTCTTTGAAGAGCGCGATCTGCTGCGTCAGTGGGGCGGAAAGTACCGCGAGTACAAGCAGCGCGTGGGTGTCTTTTTCACGTTGTGATCGCGTTGAAGAACATGGGCCCCCGATCGGCGCATGTTTGTGGGAGCGCGGTCACGTGCGCGGCGTCGCCTTCGCAAGCACACTCGCCAAGGTTGTGCACGACCCGGTGATGGCGCGGTTCAGGCATGAGAGGAGCCATTCCTGCCACCGCGTCACGTCGAGACCGCCTTTCTGCGTACGTTCGAGCTGGGTGTAATAGTCGTCTCGTTCTCGGTGAATCTGCGCCGACATGCTGTAGAAGCGCTGCGAGCTTCGTTCCGATCGCGCCAGCGCCAGGTCGCCGATCGCTCGCGCAATGCGGCCGTTGCCGTCATCGAAAGGGTGGATGGTGACGAACCACAGGTGGGCGAGGGCCGCCGTGAGCAGTGGATCGGCATCGCCCGATTGGTCCAGATACGATCTGCATGGGCCCGCCGGCATCGTCACGCCGACTGCCGACTACTATTTTCTGCAGACCGCGGTGTCGGGTGGGGAACCGAGCGGCGTGCTGAGCAAAGAGCCGTTTCGCTGTCAGCGGCTGCGCGCAGTAGGAGGTGGCATCCAGCATCATCTCGACCACGCCGTCGACACTGCGATCAGCGCTTACCCGAGGCTGCGCATAGGCCGCTTTTCCAAAGCGGCCCTGACCGCCGGCGTCGAACAGCATCGCGGGGGATGGGTGACAATCCGCGTGTAACCGGCCGCGAAGACTGTCGCGGATTCGCAGGCGTGCCGCGACGCTCTTGTGTTCGAGGGATGTATTGGGTTCGCCTAGCGGTTCGACGTGAACATCGGGCAGCGCCGGGAACATGATGTCGCGATGAAAGTGCAGCACCGTGACACGGCCATGCAAGGTTGAGGGTGCGACGGGATCCGGCCAGACGATTTCCCCTTTGGATCATTGGCGTCAGCAGCGGCATAGGCCCGGGTCGGCATGACAAGCATCACGTCGTCCCCGGCGCACCCGGCCAGTAGTGTGAGTCGGGCAGCGGCCGGGGACCGAACACCGCTTGCCCGACGCGGACGATAGTTGCCCCTTCCTCGATCGCCCACGGATAATCGCCTGACATGCCCATGGAGAGGTCACCCATTGATGCGTCCTGCTGCGCCCTATCCCGAATGTCGCGCAGCAGGCGAAAACAGCGCCGCACCTCACCCTCATTCGGCGTGAAGGTGGCAAGCGTCATGAAACCTTTGGGGCGCAGCGCGTCGAAGGCTCTCAAACCCTTCAGGAAGGCAGGCACGTCCTGCGGTGACAAACCGTACTTGCTGGCTTCACCGGAGGTGTTGACTTGTACCAGTACATCAAGCCCGCGCCCAAGCGACTGCAGCCGCCTTTCCAGCGCTGCCGCCAACGAAAGACGATCGAGCGACTGTACTTCGCTGGCAAATCGAAGCACCTCATTCACCTTGTTGCTTTGCAGATGGCCAATCATCGACCAGCGAATCGCTTCGCCGGACAGCGCTTGCGATTTCCGGCGTCCTTCCTGCACCTTGTTTTCGCCAAGGTCGGTTTGGCCGGCGCGCACGGCTTCCA
>JAFEGC010000446.1 GCA_018240265.1 Pseudomonadota bacterium
GGCTCGATGTGGATGTCCGAGGCGTTTTCCTTCACCGCCTGGGTGAGCAGGGCATTGATGAGGCGGATGATCGGCGCCTCGTCATCGCTTTCCAGCAGATCGGAGGTTTCCGGGATGCCCTCGGCCAGGTGCGCAAGGTCGGTGTTGTCGTCCAGCCCCTCGAGCATCTGCATGGCCACGCCCGAACCCGCCTCATAGGCCAGACGCAGCATCTCGTCGAACTCGGCCGGCGGCACGCGCGTGACTTTCAGCGGCTGCCCGGTGAAGCGTCGCACTTCGGCCAGGCTCTGCGGGCTTACGCCGACGCGGCAAACCACGTCGGCATGGCCGTCCGCCATGCCGCGCACCAGCACCCCATGGCGCTTGGCGAAGGGGAAGGAGAGCTTGCGCTCGATGGGCTCCTGGAGCTTCGCGTTCACGGCTGCTTGCTCGGCGTGAAGTCCTTGGGTGCTTCGGCGGAAGGTTCGGCCGCGGCCGGCTTGGTCTTGTCCGGCGTGGCCGTGGCGGGCGCCGTCGTGCCCGGCGTCGCTACGCCGGGCGTAGCGACGCCGGGGCTCGTTGCGGACGGAGTGTTGGCCGGTGCAGCGCTGCTGGCCGAACCTGCTACGGGGGCGGTGCTGGGCGGAGGCGGCGGCAGGCCGGGCAGCACCGGCTGATGCTCGCCCGGCAGCAGGGTGATGCCCCTGCCGTGGTTGCGCTGCTCATCGCGAATGAAATTGTACTTGTCGCCGGTGGCGATGGCCGTGTCATTGGCATCGCGCAGGATCTTTGGCCGGATGAACACCATCAGGTTCTTCTTCTGGCGCGAGCCGCTGCGCGACTTGAACAGCTCGCCGAGCAGCGGGATGCGTCCCAGGAAGGGTACGCGCGACTGGCTTTCGCTTACCGTGTCGGAGATGAGGCCGCCCAGCACCACGATGCCGCCGTCTTCGATCAGCACCGTGGTCTTGATGGAGCGCTTGTTGGTGGAGATGTCGGCCGAGTCCTGGAGCTTCGCGCCCGGCGAGGAGTCTTCCTGCTCGATCTTGAGCATGACCGTGTCGCCCAGGTTGATCTGCGGGGTCACCTTGAGAATGGTGCCCAGCTCCTGGCGCTGGATGGTTTGAAAAGGGTTCACGCCGGTCGAGGTCGTGGAGTTGGTGCTGGCATAGGAGCCGGTGATCAACGGCACATCCTGGGTCACCTTCACCTCGGCCTCCTGGTTGTCCATGGTGACGATGGAAGGCGTGGAAATGATGTTGCTGGTGCCGTCGCTCCGTAGCGCCTGCAGGATGGCGGCGAAGTTGGTGCCGCTGTCCTTGTTGTACCGGCCCACGGCCATGGTCGCACCCACGCCCAGGGTGCTGCTGGTGATTGCGCTGGTGGTGGCACCGGCCGCGGTCGCGATCAGATCAACGATGCTGGTGCCAGTGCCGGGCAGGTTGGACACGGCGGCGGGTACGGCGTTGCGACCCTGGCCGTAGACGGCCCATTGCACGCCCAGGTTGGAACTCTTGTTGGCGTCCACCTCGACGATGATGGCCTCGACATCCACCTGCAGCCGGCGGATGTCCAGCTTGTCGATGACGTTCATCAGCGACTTCATGATCTTGGGTGGGGCGGTGATGACCAGCGCATTCGTGGCCGGGTCGGCCCAGATGGTGGCGCTGGAATCGAGGTTGGCCGCGCCGGCCGCCGAGCTGCCGCCGCCGGCCTGCGCCTTGGCGGTGGCCGTGGCCTGGCCCTTGAGCTTCTCGGCGATCTTCTCGGCATCCGCGTACCGCAGGTAGCGCACCTGCGTGTCGCCGCCGGATTCGAGCGGGGTGTCGAGATTGACGATGAGCGCCTTCAGGCGCAGCCGCTGCGCCTTCTCGCCGCTGATCAGGATGCTGTTGGTGCGCTCGTCGGCCACCATCTTGACCGAGCTGCCGCCGCCTTCGCCACCCTGGGCCTGGTAGAGCTGGTTGACGATGCGTACGATCTCGTTCGCGCTGGCATTCTGCAGCAGTATCACGTCCACCGGATCATCGCCCGCCTCATCCATGCGCCGGATGATGCGCACGATGCGATTCACGTTGTTGGCGCGGTCGGAAATGATGAGCATGTTGCCGCCGGGATAGGCGGCGAGGTGCCCGTACTGCGGGATCAGCGGTCGCAGCAGCGGCACCAGCTGCGCCGCGTTCACGTTCTTCAT
>JAFEGC010000447.1 GCA_018240265.1 Pseudomonadota bacterium
ACACGGTCTCGCTCCTCAATCCCAAGATCATTCGCGATCTGGAACTGGCGAAACATGGGCTGCGCATACTCGAACGGCCGATCGCCAATTTCCTGCCGTTGGACGACGGCCGATATCTGAAAGTCGGCGGCGATGTCACGGCACGCGAGGTGGCCAAGTTCTCGGTGCGCGACGCGCAGCGCCTGGACGATTACGGCCAGCGCATCGAAGCCGTCGCGGACGTGCTGCGCGAGCTGGTGCTGCAGACTCCACCGAATGTCACGCAGGGCTCGTGGCTGCAGGCGCTGCCCGAGCTGCTGCGCACCGCCCGCATCGGCAACCGCATCGGCCGGCTCGACCTGCCGCTGCGCCGCGAGCTGCTGAGCCTGTTCGTGAAGTCGGCGGGCGATTATCTGGATGGCTGGTTTGAAAGCGCGCCCATCAAGGCCGCCTACGGGTTCGATGGCATCGTCGGTAACTACGCGAGTCCCTATGCCGCGGGCTCCGCCTACGTGCTGATGCACCACGTGTTCGGCGAGGTGAACGGCAAGAAGGGCGCCTGGGGCCATGCGGTGGGTGGCATGGGCGCCATTACGCAGGCGATGGCTCGTTGCGCCGAATCGCGTGGCGTGCAGATCCGGCTGTCCTCATCGGTGCGCGAGATGTTGGTTGAAGCAGGCCGCGCCACAGGCGTGGTCACCGAGGCCGGTCAGCGCATTCGCGCGCGCTGCGTGGTGTCCAACACGCATCCGAAAATCCTGTACGAGAAGCTGATCGACCCATCCGCACTGGATCCGGCGTTCCGCGAACAGATCGGCCACTGGCGCAGCGGCTCCGGCACGTTTCGCATGAACGTGGCGTTGTCGGAGTTGCCGGATTTCACCGTGCTGCCGGGCAGAACCGCCGCCGAGCATCACGGCGCCGGCATCATCATGGCGCCCAGCCTCGCCTACATGAACCAGGCCTACCTGGATGCCCGCGCCTTCGGATGGTCGAAGAAGCCCATCGTGGAAATGCTCATCCCCTCCACGCTGGATGAGAGCCTCGCGCCGCGCGGCCAGCACGTCGCCAGCCTATTCTGCCAGCAGGTGGCGCCAGTGCTGCCGCACGGCATGCAGTGGGACGAACAGCGCGAGACGGTGGCCGATGTGATGATCGATCTGGTCAACGAGCACGCCCCGAACTTCAAAGCATCCGTGCTTGGCCGACAGGTCTTGAGCCCGCTGGACCTGGAACGCGAATTCGGCCTCATCGGTGGAGACATCTGCCACGGCGCGCTGAGCCTGGACCAACTGTTCTCGGCGCGGCCCATGCTGGGACATGCCGACTATCGCGGCCCGCTCAAGGGCCTGTACATGTGCGGCGCCGGCACACACCCTGGCGGTGGTGTCAGCGGCGCGCCCGGACACAACGCGGCACGGGAGATCCTCCGGGACTTCAGCCGGCGGCGCCTGCGCTGACATGAGAAGTGCTGGCAGGCGTGGCCAGCCTGATGCCCTGCTCTGATGGCCGTTGGCACTCGATATGCGCATCATCACCGGCGCCTGCGCGGTTTGGACGCAGCGGGCTTGGCCGCCCTGGCCGGGCGCGTCGGTTTCGCCGTCTTTCGCGGGCGGGCCTTCTTCACTGGCAGGTCACGCAGCAGCACCGCGACGAGCTGGCGCATCAGCGGCTCATCGAGCAACTCGTCTTCGGTGAGCATAAACCAGGGTTTAGCGCCGGGATAGGGCTGCCCGGTGCCCGCGCGTCCGTCGAGCAGCACGGAGGTGCCGGGCGTCACCTTGACGAACACGGTCTGGTCGCACACCAGTCCGATCACCACGTCATGCGCGTACATCGCGTACTCGCCGAACATGGCGCGGTAGGAGAGTCCATCCACATACCGCAGGCAGTCCTGCAGGTAGGCGATGAACTCCTTGCCGGTGGCCACGTCGTCAGTGCCAGCGCGCAGCAGGGGGCGCAGAATTGCATTCGTGCTGGCCGCGCGCCGAAGGGCGGACTGTCACGGTCGGCTCGAACGCATAGTCAGGCACCAACAGTTACCACGCGACCGGGTGCCACACTCTGCGCGGCATTCAAAATCGCTGGGACCAGCGGAACCAGATCACTCATTCGATTCGAAACGGCACGCACCAGGATGACGCCAAATGGCAGGGCACTTATGTTCTGCTGAAAGGGAAGATT
>JAFEGC010000448.1 GCA_018240265.1 Pseudomonadota bacterium
TCTGCGCTGGCGCTTCTACACGGTGCCGGCAAGCGCCAAGGGGCCGTTCGAGAACCCCGAGTTGGCGGCCGCGGCGCGCACCTGGGATCCGGGTTCGCGCTGGGACGTGGGGTTGGGCGGCACGGTGTGGGACGGCATGGCCTACGATCCGAAGCTCGATCTGCTGTACGTCGGCGTCGGCAATTCCGCGTTGTACCCGCGAAAACTGCGCAGCCCGCGAGGTGGCGATAACCTGTATGTCGCCTCGATCCTCGCGATCCGTCCCAGAACCGGGCGTCTCGCCTGGTATTACCAGGAAGTACCGGGCGATCAATGGGACTACACCGCCACGCAGAAAATGGTGCTGGCGGATCTCGACATCGGCGGCAGCAAGCGGCATGTGCTGTTGCAGGCGCCGAAGAACGGGTTTTTCTACGTGATCGATCGCGCGACGGGCAAGCTCCTGTCCGCAAAGCCCTACGTCGCCGTCACCTGGGCGACACACGTCGATCCCAAGACCGGCCGCGCGGCGGAGTCGGAGCAGGCGGATTATTCCGACGCCCCGAAGCTGGTGTTCCCCTCGCCGGCCGGCGGCCATAACTGGCAACCCATGTCCTTCAGCCCCGAGACCGGGCTGGTCTATGTGCCGACGCTCGAATCCGGCGCGGTCTACTGGATTCCCAAGGACCCTTTCGTGTATCGCAAGGGCGCGGTCAACGTGGGTGCCTTGTATGGTTTTCCGGCGGCCAATGCCGGCAACTGGGGTCTGGAGACCGAGTGGGCCAAGGATCTGCCACCGCTCGCCGAACTGGCCAAGGGCCAACCCGATACGACCATGCGCGGTTTCCTGCGCGCGTGGGATCCCATCAAGCAGAAAACGGTGTGGCAGGTGGAGACATCCGGTCCCTGGGTCGGGCAGATGAACGCCATCTGGAACGGTGGCGGAGTCATGACCACGGCCAGCAACCTGGTGTTTCAAGGGCGCTCGACGGGGTATCTGCATGTTTATGACGCGCGTGATGGACGAGAGCTCACCGCCATCCACGTGGGTACGAGCATCATGGCCGCTCCGATGACTTATGAGATCGGCGGCATCCAATATGTCGCCGTGATGGCAGGATATGGCGGGGCGCTCGGGGGCACTGCTCCTGCGGGTACTGCGGCCTATCGCTACGGCAATGCCGGACGCATCGTGTCATTCCGCCTGGACGGGGGCGCCGTGCCCATTCCCGCCGAAGTCTCCCACGCCGGTGCGCCCTTCGCGCGGCCGCCGGTGGCGCGTTTCGGAACACCGGAGCAGTTGGCGCGCGGAGCTGAACTGTTGAAGCGCCATTGCGCCCGCTGTCACATCAACGATGCCGGCGGCAGCATTCCCGATCTGCGACGCATGTCGGCCGACACCTTGAGTTCGTTCACGGACATCGTGCTCGGCGGTGTCCGCGCGCAGAAAGGCATGGGCTCGTTCCAGGGCGTGCTCGCGCCGGGCGAGGTCGAGGACATCAGAGCCGTGCTGGTCGATGAGGCGTGGAAGGCTTATGAAGCGATGCCGGCTCCATCGCAGGCAAAGCCGCATACCCCCGAAGCCGAGAATTCCGCCGGAGCCAGGAAATGACCCGTTTCGCTCGACGACTCGTCAAGGCGTTTTTCCTAACTGCGGCGATTCCAGTGGCCGCCATCCCGGCACCGGCATCGCCTACTTTGACCCTGGCCACCGCGCAACGCATGGTCTCGACCTGTGCGGGGTTTGCCGGGGCGCAGAAAATGCCGCCGCTGAGCATCGTGGTGCTCGATGTTTCCGGCACGCTCGTCGCCTTCGCGCGTCAAGACGGCGCTTCGCCTGCATCGGCGGAAGTGGCGCTGCGCAAGGCAAGGAGCGCGCTGCAGGCGAGGGTGCCGACCAGTGCGCTGGCCAAGGCGGCGCAGGATGCACCCACGCGTGACGGGCTCATCGCCCTGGGTCTGCTGAGTATACCGGGGGGAATTCCGTTTCCGGCCGGCGCGCCCGTCCCGCTGGGAGCGGTTGGCGTCTCCGGCGCGGACCCGGCGACCGATGAGCGTTGCGCCGGCGCCGCGGTGGCGGCTTTCCAGGCCGCGGAGCGCTGAGGCCAGCGAGCTTCAGCCGCGGGCCCGCTCCGCCGCGCCGTAGCGCGCCGCCAGCACGGTCACGCTGCCGCAGGTGATGA
>JAFEGC010000449.1 GCA_018240265.1 Pseudomonadota bacterium
ATCAATTGGTTTCGTGTTGGTCCGAGTGCCGTGTCCTTACGACCGAGAACGTTGGCGATATCGCTGGAACGCTGGGGCCCGGCACCCAGTTCCGCCATTGCACGCACATACCGTTTTTCCACCGGCGTCAGACGATCGAAGCGAACGGCTATTTATCTAATTTACAAAAGATCGATAATTTAGCTAAATCTATTTATAAACTACGTCAGCCCCGCAGGCCTGATCTTCCCCGCTGCTTCCCGGTGCCAGGCCTGCCAGTCCCTGCCCGGATGCACCTGCCCGCAGGCAGCGCAGCGGCGCCGGTCCGGCGGCAGCGCATAGAACTCGGCAAAGATACGCGGCAGATCATTCACGATGCTGGCGAGCTGCACCTCGGCGCGATATACCAGCGCGCCGCAGCGGCTGCAGTACCACTCGAAGCCGTCCACAATCTCAGGCGGCCGCGAGCGTTCGATGACGAAGCAGCGGCTGTCGCGTTCCGGGCGCTGCGGCGAATGACGCGCATGCGCTGGCAGCAGGAAAATGTCGCCTTCCTTCAGCGGCACGCGTTCGAAATGCCCCTCGGCGGCGATCAGGATCGCGGCGTTGCCCTTGAACTGATAGAAGAACTCCTCGAACGGATCGTCGTGAAAATCCGTGCGCTGGTTCGGCCCGCCCACCACGGTGACGATGAAGTCGGCGTCCTTCCACACTTGCTGATTGCCTACCGGCGGCTGCAACAAGTGTTCATTGCGCCGCAGCCAGTCGGGGAAATTGAGCGGCAATCCGTATTTCATGGCTCGTCAGTGTACGTCGGGTGCGACTTCAGCCAGCCGCGTCGAGCAGGTTCTTTTGCGCCAGCCACGCTCGGTTGAACAGGCGCGACTGATACTTGGCCCCGCCATCGCACAGCACGGTGACAATGGTATGCCCCGGTCCGAGCCGCCGCGCCACGCGCACCGCGCCAGCCACGTTGATTCCCGAGGTGCTGCCCAGCATCAGGCCCTCCTCGCGCAGCAAACGATACAGCACATGAATCGTCTCCGCATCCGGCACGCACTCCGCGTCGTCGATGGCCGTGCCTTCCAGATTCGCCGTGATGCGCCCGGTGCCGATGCCCTCGGTGACGGAGCCGCCCTCGCTTTTTAACTCGCCATGCTTGAACCAGTGATACAAGGCGCTGCCCGGTGGATCGACCAGTACAATGCGCACTGAGGGCTTGCGCTGCTTCAAGTAGCGCGACACGCCGGCCAGTGTGCCGCCGGTGCCGGTGGCCGCGACGAAGGCATCCACGCGCCCGTCGGTGTCGCGCCAGATTTCAGGTCCGGTGCTGTCGACGTGCGCATCGCGATTGGCGGTATTGTCGAACTGATTGGCCCAGATGGCGTTGGGCAGCTCCGCGGCGAGCCGCATCGCCACCTTCTGATACTGGTTCGGGTTGCTGTACGGCACCGGCGGCACCTTGCGCAGTTCGGCGCCGAGGGACTCGATGATCTGGAATTTCTCCGGCGTCTGGTTGTCCGGCATGACGATGAGGCACTTGTAGCCGCGCGCGTTGCACAGGTGCGCGATGCCGATGCCGGTGTTGCCCGCCGTGCCCTCCACCACCGTGCCGCCCGGTTTGAGCAGGCCGCGCGCTTCCGCATCGAGAATGATCCACTTGGCGGCACGGTCCTTGACCGAACCGCCCGGGTTCATGAACTCGGCCTTGCCCAGGATTTCGCAGCCCGTTTCCTCGCTCAACCGGCGCAGCCGGATCAGTGGAGTGTTGCCCACCGCGTCAGTGAAGCCGTCTCTGGCGTTCATCTCGTACCTCTACATCTTCAGTTCATGCCGCAGGCGGCCTTCATCCAGCGTCCCAGTCCACTTCGCCACCACCAGTGTCGCCACCGAGTTGCCCACGATATTGGTGAGCGCGCGCGCTTCGGACATGAAGCGGTCGATGCCGAGAATGAGTGCGAGCCCCGCCACCGGCACGGTGCCCACGGCGGACAGCGTGGCCGCCAGCACGATGAAGCCGCTGCCGGTCACGCCGGCGGCACCCTTGGAAGTCAGCAACAGTACCAGTAGCAGCGTCACCTGATGCGACAGATCCATCGGCGTGTGGGTGGCCTGCGCCACGAACACCGCCGCCATGGTCAGGTAAATCGCGGTACCGTCCAGGTTGAAC
>JAFEGC010000044.1 GCA_018240265.1 Pseudomonadota bacterium
CGCGGTTGCCGCATGCCGCCATCGAACACCAGCGACGACGCTTGGTCGGCGAGCGGTCGAGAAACAACCACGAACACGCCTCGCACTCGCGAATATTCAGGCGGTCCTCGCCCGTCAGTATCTCCGCCATGGTGAGCGCGATGCGATGCCGAATCACGCCGAGACCGGTAATCGTTGCTGGAACGATCCAGGCGCAAGGCTTCGACCGCGGCATTGCCAAACGCGCAATCGCGACGGCGTCCTTGATATAGCTGCCGATCCGGGCAATTTCCCGCTCATGCGGTACCTGCTCCGCTGCAATTGCTAGCAGTACCGCATACGAATCCTCACGTTCGGCGCGCAATATTGCGAGCTGATCGGCGGCCTGCTGCGGATGCGCATCGGCGAGCGCCCGCAGCTTTCGTTCCTCGCTCGTAGTGATGAGACCGGCAATCCGCGCCCAGCGAACTGCCGCGCGGTAATCGCCCAGCCGCTCGATATTTCGAGACTTGGTTGCGCCCCCGGCCGTGTTCACGAAATCCAGGCAAGCGTGCCCTCCGACCCATGCAAATTCTGTCCGTTGATTCATCGTGGCTCGCCTCTCGCAATACTAACCTGAATCATATATTTGACAGGTTATAATTGCGATTATATAACCTGAAACAATCTTATATATGGTTAGAAGGTTTCCGCCATGAAACCGCACGACGACTCATCTTTGGTTCTGCCACATACGTATCAATTCGAAGGCCGCGCCGTGCGGTACGGGACACTCGGTAGTGGGAACCCCCTCGTTTTGCTTCATGGAACTCCTTTTTCGTCGGTGGTGTGGCGGCGAATTGCGCCTTTGCTTGCGCCACGGCGGAGGTTGTTCTTCTTCGATATGTTGGGCTATGGCCAGTCGGACAAGCAGTCGGGACAGGACGTATCGCTGGCGGTGCAGAACCGGCTGTTTGCGGCGTTGTTGGCGCACTGGCACCTTGATCGACCGGACGTGGTTGCGCATGACTTCGGCGGCGCCACCGCACTCAGGGCGCATCTGTTGAATGGCTGCGAATACGCATCATTGATGCTCATTGACGCGGTCGCCGTCGCACCTTGGGGGTCCCCGTTCGTACGGCACGTCCGCGATCACGAGGCTGCGTTCGCAGGGCTGCCTCCATACGTGCATCACGCGATATTGGAGACATACATTTCCGGTGCCGCTCACAAGAGCATCCGCCCGGAAGACCTGAAGCTTTACGTCGATCCATGGACTGGCGAGGCAGGACAGGCCGCGTTCTATCGGCAAATCTCCCAGATGGATCAGCGCTACACGGACGAGGTCGAGCGGCTCTACGGCGAAATCCGCTGCCCGGTTTCGATCTTGTGGGGCGAGCAAGACAACTGGATTCCGCTCGAGCGCGGTCAGTCGCTGGCGGCTAAAATCCCGGGAGCCAGCTTTAAGATCATCCCGGGAGCGGGTCACCTCGTGCAGGAGGATGCGCCCGAAGCGATTGTCGCGGCGTTGCTCGCCGGTTGAGAAGGATTTCGCGGGCGTCGATTAATCGTTAACGCGCTGCGCCGGTTTCAATCCCCCGGCGGCGGTATCGTCACATCCAGCACGGCACATCGGCGCTGCTCGCGCACCACCTTCAAGGCCTCGCGGATCGCCGGCTCGACCTCGGCCGACCGGCGTACGGCGATGGCCTTCGCGCCGCCCGCCGCCTCGGCGATGCCGCCGTAATCCGGCGCGGGCTCGAAGCTCAGATCCAGATCGGGCGTGCGCGCGGCGTGCCCGTCCGGATGCACCGCCAGGGTGGAGAAGCGCGGCGCACACCAGCCGCCGTTGTTGAGCACGATCTGCAGGAAGGGCGTGTCGTAGCGCCGCGCCATCCAGTACACCGACGAGGGTGCGGAGAACAGGAAACAGCCGTCGCCACCGATGGCGATCACCGTGGAGTCGGGCGCGGCGAGTTTGGCGCCGATGGCCGCGCCGCTGTTCCAGCCCAGCGAGCCGCCACCGCTGGCGAAGTAGCTGCCGGGCCGGGTCGGCGCCCAGTGATCGGCGATCTGCGGATAATTGGTGATGCCCTCGCTCAGCAGGATGGCATCCTCGCCGGCCAGCCTGCGCAGCATCGCCACCAGGTACTGGGTACTGATGTGCTCTGCGGGCGCCTCGGCGTCGCACAATTGAATCGCGCGGCGCGCGTGCGCCTGCGCATAGTGCGCCTGACGCTCGGCGCGCCGGCGTTCATCGACGCTGAGCGCCTGCGCGGCCGCGTTCAACTGGCGCAGCGCGGTGAGGCCGTTGGCACGGTAGCTGCGTTCGGCGCCGATGTACCACAGCGGCATGGATGCTTTGAGCGGATCGATGTCGATATGCAGGATCTGCGCCTCCGGGTGCGGGCGGCTGACAGCGGGTATCCACGGCACATCGCTGTCGATCACTAGCACCACGTCGGCCTCGGCCAACGTCGCGTTTTGGCAAGGATCATTCCAGTGACTGCCCTGGTACAGGGGATGATCGTGCGGGAAGTTCATCGCGCAAGGCACGGACTCCAGCACCGCGACGCCGAGACGCTCGCAGAGCTTGATCAGTTCGGGCACGGCGGCCGGGTCGCGGCCCACGAACGTGGTCACCAGGAGCGGGCGGCGTGCGCCTTCGAGCGCGCGGACGATCTCGACCGCATCGATCTCGGGCAGCGCCGCCGGGCGCACCGGTTGCCAGCGCGCGGGGTCCAGCACCACGGGTTCGGCTTGCTGCTCCATCACCTCGCGCGCGCCCACCAGATACACAGGCCCCTGCGGATCGCTGGTGGCGAACTGCAGCGCACGGTTCACGATCTGCTTGACGTTGCTGGCGCTGCGGATCTCGTTGGTGTACTTCATGTACTCGCGCACCAGGCCGCGCTGGTCGTGGATGTCCTGCAGCCAGTGGATGAACTCGTTGCGACTACCCTTGACTTCGCCGTCCTGGGTGACGGGCGACAGGCCGGCGTAAATCAGCGCCGGGATGCGCCCGCGCGCGGCATTATGCACCGCGCCGGCGAGGGACTGCGTGCCACACTCCACGTGTACCACCACCGCCTGCGGCCGGCCGCTCACCAGGGCATGACCGTGTGCGGCCGTCAGTCCGACCATTTCGAACGGACAGGTAATGATGCGCGGAATCGGCTTGCCCGCCGCGCGCGCCGCGGCAATCGCTTCCACCAGCGCGGGGTGATCGCTTCCCAGGTTCACGAACACGCAGGACACACCGGCTTCGGTCAACGCCTCGAGCAATGCAGAACTGGCCGTGTACAAGACACTCTCCTGAAATATCAGTCGCCGGACACGGCGGCGATGGGGTTGGAAATAGGCGCCGCGGGCTGCACATGCTGGCGCAGCACCAGTAGCGCGGCGGCGGTCACCAGCATCGCCGCCGTCATCAAGACATAAAAGCCGGCGGGTCCGAGCGCGGTCAGCATCGCGGCGCCTACAACTGCGCTGGAAATAGCACCGATGCGCCCGACGCTGGAGGCTGCACCCACGCCGGTGGAGCGGATCGACACCGGGTACAGATGTGCGGCCAACGCGTACAGCGTGGTTTGCACGCCGTTGACGCAGCCACCGAGCAGCGCCAGCGGCAGCAGCACCGCACTGACCGGCGTACCGGCGGGTGGATGCCAGAAGAACATGGCGCCGCCGACGGCTGCGCCCACAGCCGCCATGGCCAGCATCGGCGGCTTCGAGCCCATACGCCCGATCAACCAGCCGCCGGCCAGCGCCGCGATCACGCCGCCGAGATTGAAGGTCATGAGCCCGGTGGAGGAGGCAGAGAGCCCATAACCGGATTCCGCCAGCATGGTGGGCAACCAACTGAACGCGGCGTAGATCGCCAGCAGGCAGAAGGCAAACGCCATCCACAGCGCCAGCGTGTCGTGACGACGCGCAGGCACCAACAGTTCCAGAAAATGGCCGCGATGATCCGCATCGCGCTCGAGCATGCGCCGCACCCGCCCCGCGTCGGCGCCCCGCACCAGCAGAAACCGCGCGGATTCGGGCAACGTCAGGCCCAAGATCGCGGCCAACAGCAATGGCGCAAGGCCGGCGACGGCGAACAGCGTACGCCAGCCATACACCGGCAGCAGCGTGGCGGCGATCAGCCCGCCCAGCACGCCGCCCAGCGGCACGCACACGATGGTCGCGGTCACAGCGAAGCTGCGGCTGCGCGCCGGCGTGTATTCTGCGACCAACGCCGCCGCGTTCGGCAACGCGCCGCCCAGGCCGAAACCCGCGGCGAGCCGCAGCACGCCCAGTACCTGCACCGAGCCCACGATGGACATCAACGCAGTGGCGAGGGCGAAAATGAGCACGCTCGACAGCAATGCCACTTTGCGACCAAGACGATCGCCCGCGAGACCGCCGAATGCCGTGCCGATCATCATGCCGACCTGCCCCACGGCGAGGATGGGAGCGAGCGTCTCCTTGCTCACGCCCCACTCATGAATGATGGCGGGCGCCGCCAGACCCAGCGACTGGTTGTCGAAGCCATCCAGCAGGATGGCGCAGCCCACCGCCACCAGCAGCAGCTTTTGGCGCAGATTCCAGGGAGCTGCGTCGATCAGCGCGGCGACGTCGATGCCGCGATCACCGCCAGGTGCGGATATTGAAGACCGGGTGTGCACGCGGACGAACGAGTCGGTGGCGCGATCATCCACCCGCGCCGAGCGCGGCCAACCCCGCCTTCGCCACCACCTCGTCTTCGCCGGCCATGCCGCCGCTGACGCCGATGGCGCCGACCACTTCACCGTTCACCGTGATGGGATAGCCGCCCACGACCGCGACGTAATCGCCCAGCGTCAACATGGCCGCACCGCCCTGCGAGACCATTTTCTGCAGGAACTCGGTGGGCGCCTTGAACTTGATCGAGGTCTCGGCCTTGCGACGCGCGACATCGATGGTGCCGAGCGGCGCGCCGTCGGTTCGCTGATAGGCGAGCAGATGTCCCGCCGCATCGACGATGGCAATGGACGAACCCCAGTTGTGACGATTGGCCTCGGTCACCGCGGCGGCCAGCACCTTGGCGGCGCCGGCGGAGGATAGCATGGGAACGGCAATGACCGCAGATACAGGCTTCGCCGCCGCGTGCGGCGGATCCGCCGCCAGGACGCTTCCCGCCACCAGGCCCAACACGGTCGCCGTCAATACGGTCACGGTTCGATTTCTCATCCTGCTGCCCTCACCGATGCACTTGACTCTTGCACTGTAGCCTAACTCACGTTAGTGTGATTTCCAACCATCTTGTTTGAAACCACGGTTTCACCCGCGCGACAGACACGTGGATACGGAGGCGACATGGCTCACGTCGAGGGTGCACATCACTCACGCATTGGCCGCATGCTGGCCGGCGCCGCCGGCATCGCCATGGCGGCCTTCGCCAGCTCCGCCACCGCCGCCTCGCTCGAGCAGCGGCTGGCGGTGCTGGAACAACGAGTGCAGCGGCTCGATGACCGCGCCGCCATCGAAATGCTCACCCGCGCCTACGGTTATTATGTCGACAAGCAGCTCTGGACCGAGGTGGTGGACTGCTTCGCCAGCGACGCCGTCATCGAAATCGCGGGCCGCGGCGTGTATCGCGGCCGCGAGGGCGTAGATCGCCTGTTCCGCCAGGCCATGGGCGGCGGGCGCGTGGGCCTGGCATCGGGCGCGCTGTTCAATCACATGATCCTGCAGGGAATCGTCGACGTGGAGCCTTCCGGCCTCAAGGCCAAGGGACGTTGGCGCGCCTCGGTGCAAATCGGCCAGTACGGCGCATTCGGCTTGTGGTCCGAGGGCACGTATGAAAACGAGTACGTGAAGCGCGATGGCCGCTGGCAGATCCTGGCGATGCATTTTTACGCGACCTTCTACGCGCCGTATGAAACCGGCTGGGCGGTGCGCGCACTGCCCAACAATGGCCCGAGCAAAACCGCACCGCCGGATGCGCCGCCCTCGGTGCAATACGATGTGTATCCGGGGCACTACGTGCCGCCGTTTCATTATCCCAACCCGGTGACCGGCAAGCCGTGGACGGAGCAGGAGTCGCGACGTTACTCGACCAGCGGCCTGTCGCCACCGCCGGCCGGGCCACCGGCGCAGCCGGGCAGTCCACCCGCGCAGCCCGGCAGCGCGCCGGCGCGACCTTGAAACCTATGCGAATTCAGGCAGGAGTCGAATCATGAGGGCATTGCGCATGAACACATGGGTTTGGCTGGTGGCGATCCTCGCCGCCTTCGGACTGGGTGTGATCGGTACACAGGCGAGCGCCGCCGAGTCGGGCGAGAAGCCGGCGCGCAAGCAGCTGGAACTGCGCGTCGAGGCACTGGAGCGCAAGATCCGGTTGCTGGAAGATCGCGCAGCGATCGAGAAGCTCACGCGTGCCTATGGTTACTACATCGACAAGAAGCTGTGGGACGAAGTCGTGCCGCTGTTCGCGTCCGACGCGACGGTGGAGATTTCCAATCGCGGCGTATACCGCAACACCAGCGGCGTGGAGCGTCTGTTCAAGCAGGTGATCGGCCGCGGCCATCCGGGGCTTGCCGACGGTGAACTGTCGAACCACATGGTGCTGCAGGGCGTCGTCGACGTGGCGCCGGACGGACAGACCGCCACCGGGCGCTGGCGCGCCTTCATCCAGATCGGCATGTGGCAGAAGGCCGCGCTGTGGGCCGAGGGCACGTACGACATCCGCTACGTCAAGCACGACGGCGTGTGGCAGTTCCAGCACATGCGTTGGTACGGCACGTACTTCGCGCCCTACGACAAGGGCTGGGCCAAACAGAGCTTCTCGAACAATGCGCCCAGCACCGAGCATCCGCCGGATGCACCGCCCTCCTCGCCCTACGACTCGTACCCCGGCCACTATGTGCCGCCATTCCCGTATCCGAACCCGGTCACGGGTCGGCCGTGGACTTCCGCGGACAGCGAGCAATATTCCACTCATGGCATGGATCCCGGCACCGCGGCCAACGCGGGCGCCGCCAATACACCGCTGTCGAATGGCGCGGGATCGGCCGGCGCGCCGGCAACGGGAACAGCGGCACCGGCGTCTGCGCCTCCGCCACCGCCCGCGCCGCGTTGATGTCGATGCCCCTGACGGTGGGCATCGTCGGCGCGGGCGCGATGGGCAAGCTGTTCGGTGCGCGCCTGGCGCGCGCCGCAGTGCCCGTCACGCTGATCGATGCCGACCGCGGCGTCGTCGAGACCATCCAGCGGCACGGCGTGACGCTGACGGAGGACGACGTCACGTCGCGCATCCCGGTGGCGGCGTCACACGCGGATCAGGCGAGTGGGTCGCTCGATGCGGTGCTGCTGTTCACCAAGACCTATCACGCCACGGCGGCCATTGCCTCGGTGCGGCATCTGCTCTCACCCGGCACCTGCGTGCTGAGCCTGCAGAACGGCCTGGGCAACGGCGAGCGCATCCTGGCCGCGGCGCCGGACACCTGCGTCGCCATCGGTTCGACCACCTGGCCGGCGGATGCCACGGGACCTGCCAGCGTGCGCACGCATGGTTTCGGCGAGGTGCGCTTCTGGTCGCTAGACGGCAAGGATCATCCCGTCCTGCACGAGCTCGATGCGCTACTCTCGCAGGCCGGACTCGCCAGTCGGCTCGATCCGAACGTGAAAACCGCCATCTGGGAAAAGGTGATTTTCAACTGCGCCATGAACCCGGTCGCCGCGCTGACGAATTCCACCGTCGGACAAGTGGCCGCCTGCGCCGACGGCCCGGCGCTGGCGCAGGCGATCATGGCCGAAGGTTTCGCGGTGGCGCGCGCCGCCGGCCTGCCGGTGGACGAGGAGCGCGTTCGCGCCACGGTGACCAAAGCCTATCGCGAACACACGCATCACCGGCCGTCGATGGCCAACGATCTGGCTCACCAACGGCGCACCGAGATCGACGCCATCAACGGCGCGCTGGTCGATGTCGCGCGCGCGCATGGCATCGCCGTTCCGGTGAACGAGACGTTGACGCGTCTGCTACGGATCGTCGACTCGCGGCGTGGCTAGCCACTTCAATGCAGGGCGGCGCTGATCCTCGATATCCTCGCCGCTGCTCATGGCATGCACGCCATTGCGCATCCGCATGCTCAATCAGCACCGTGAGCACTGGCTAGGCTGCCGTCGGCTCAATCTGCAACAGCAGCATGAGCAAGCGCTTGAGCGGACGCTCGGTCAAGCGGATGCCGGCTGACTGGGATCGATGATTGCGATTCCGTCAAAGCGGCGGAAGTCCCGGTCCGTGGTGCAGACCGACGCGCCTTGCTCGATCGCCATCGCCGCGAGCGCCGCACCGGTCACGAGCGGACCGCTCACGCGTGACGCTGTGACCAAAGCTCGGAAGGTTTCCCAATAATGCTCTCCTGGTTCCACCACGACCGTACACGGCTGTTCGAGCAACGAGTCAACAATGTCGCATGCATCGGCAATCGAAAGAGGCGTACGCAAGGCGCGGGGATTGGTCGAAATCCGGATAAACGCCAGACTCGTCTGCCACGGCAGGCCGACCGGCTCATCGTCATTCAAGGTGCTTTCGAGCCAAGCCTTACATGTTGCGTGATGCGTCGAATTTGCATCGAAGGCATACAGCAGAATATTGGCGTCCAAAAGCTTCACTGATGGAACTCCCCCTCTATGGCGTCGAGCAGCGCAGGAATCGCATCATAGGAAACGCCGCTAACCGGGCCGCCCAGTTCACGCGGCTCGATTTTGAATCGACGCTTGTCTCGCCGCGGCGTCCGTTGCGCCAACGAGCGGCGCAAATGTTGGTTGACCACCGTTTTAAACGGCACGCCAGTACGGCGCGCTTCCGCCTGCAGGCGCCGGGCTACATCGTCTTCAAGTGTTAGGGTAGTTCGCACATCATGATGCTAACCTTATAGCATCATGATGTCAAAACCTCGAAATCAACCCGGAACCAGCGCCAGCACCCGCAACGGACTGCCCGACCCTTTGAGCATTTTCAGCGGTGGGCAGATAATGATCGCGCCGGTGGGCGGCAGTTGATCCAGGTTCGTCAGGCATTGCAGGCCGTAACGTCCCGCACCGTGCATGTAGTAGTGACAGGGATGCGGCGGCTTCAGGTGAATCGCCTGGCCGGCATCGGTGCCGATGGTCTCGGTGCCGAAACCCATGACGTCACGCTCCTGCACCAGGAAGCGCACCGCCTCGGATGAAGGCCCCGGCGTGTGCTGGCCGGTCTCGTCCAGATTTTGGTAGGCCACCGGGTCGGTGCGCTTGGACCAATCGGTGCGCATCAGCACCCAGGCACGCGTGGGAATGCGGCCATGGCGCGCCTCCCAGCGTTCCAGGAATTCCACCGTCAACAGGAAATCGGCATCCGCGGCCGATTCCGCCGAGCAGTCGATGACACAGGCCGGTCCGATCAGGTTCTGCACCGGCACCGTGTCGGTGGTGCCGTTGGGCAGATCGCGTCCCGAGATCCAGTGCGCCGGCGCGTCGAAATGCGTGCCCGTATGTTCGCCGCAGGAGAAATTGTTCCAATACCAGCCCGAGCCGCGATCGTCGTAGCGCGAGATCTCCTCCTGCCGGAACGGCCAACTCTGCCCACATTCCGGCGGCAGCACGATGGGCGGAAAATCCGGCGACAGCGTGTGCGTGAGATCGACCACGCGCACGCGCCCGCCGGCCAGGTCCGCCGCCAGCAGCACCAGGGAATCAGCGGCCATGGCCAGCTCCTCGTTCGATTCGCTCATGCCCGTTCATGCGGTCAGCTCCCGTTCCAACACCTTCGGGTTTTCCTCCCAGCGCGCCAGCCACTCCTGCGCGACATCGCCCGGATACACATCCTCCACGCCATCCTTCAGCGCCGACACCACGGACTTGGCCAGCGCCTCGGCCGCGAGCTTCGGCGGCGGCAGGGGCTGGTTCCATTCATCGTCGATGGGCCCGGGAAATACGTTGATCACGCGGATGCCGCTGCCGCGCATTTCCGCTCTCAAGGCCTGCGACAGCGACAGCGCCGCGGCCTTGGATGCGGAAAACGTGCCGTGTGGCGGGAAATTGCTGAGCGCGTAGATGGACAGCAGGTTGACCCAGGCGGTCGCGCCCGCGGCGCCATCCGCCGCACGCCCGCGCATCGCGGGACCAAAGCCTTGCGCCAGCCGCAGCAGGCCGAAGTAGTTGACGTCCATTTCCAGCCGCGCGGCATCGGTGCCATTGCGCGCCGAGATGCCATAGGTGCGATGCACCTCGGCATTGTTGATCAGGATATCGACCCGCCCGCCGATGCTGCCCGCCGCCTCCACCACCGAGCTGGAATCGGTCAGGTCCAGCGGCACGATGGCCACCTGCGGCAGCGCGCTCAGCGCTTCCAAACCCGCCGAACGCTTCCACGGCTCGGCCTGTCCCACCCACACCAGATCCGCGCCGGCCGCGATGATCGTGCGCGCCAGGGCCTGCCCCACGGCGGTCTTGCCATCGGTGATCAGCACCTTGCGGAACTTGGGATCACAGGTCATTTCTCGAAGCTGGCGATCATCGGCCATGTTGGCAACCTCATCCACCGGAAACCCGATCAACACGCCCTGCCCGGCCTTGTCCAGGCGCGCGCCCACGCGCACGCGACAGGGCGCGGGCCCGCAGGCCGAATGCAAGTGCACGATCACCGTCGGGCCCGCATCCAGGCGCACCATGCCGATGCGCCACGGCGCGCGCTCGCGGAAATACGGCTCCTGACTCAAGTGCACCTGCGTATCGGCGAGCAGCTCACCGAAGCCGTCCTGCTCGCGCCAGCGCAGGCGCGGCGACAGGCAGGAACCACAGGCCTCGCGCGGCGGGTATTGCACGCACCGGCACGCTTCGCAGACCTGGAGCTTGAACTTGCCCATGGCAGCCGCGGCCGACAAGCCCAGCGCCGCGCGCGAGCGAGCGCCCGGCGGCGGCAGCGGCAGGCGCGTTCGCAGCACCGGATTCTTGCGCTTCGGACGTGTGAAGGGCGCGGTCATGCATCCGCCCGGCTTAAAATGGCGGCCGCCGAACACAGGCCGCGGTCGTAGGTGATCATGCCGTACCCCACGGCGAGACCGAAGCGCGCATTCGGCACGGGACGCGCGAGATTGCGCCCGCTCAACTGGCGAATGCTTTCGACCAGTCCCAGGAAGCCAGCCGCGCAGCCCGCCTGTCCCACCGAGAGCTGGCCGCCACAGGTGTTGATCGGAAAACTGCCCTCGGTGGTGAAGGTGTGGCGGCGGATGAACTCCGGCGCCGCGCCCTTCTCGCAAAAGCCTAGATCCTCGATCTGCATCGCCGACATCACGGGATAGTCATCATAGGTCTGGACGAAATCGACGTCGCACGGCTCGATGCCGGCACTGCCGTACAGGCGATCCCGATCCAGCACCCAGCCTCCGCGCATCTGGATCGGATCTTCGGGAAAGGCGTTGTGGCGCTCGCAGGTGGAGCGCACGCGCGCATACGGCAAGCCCAAATTTTCAGCGCGGCGGCGGCTCATCACCAGAAACCCTTCCGCGCCGGCGCAGGGCATGACGCAATCGAACAGATGGATGGGATCGGCGATGACCCGGCCTTCCAGGTACTCGCGCATCGACAGCGGCTTCTTGAACAGCGCATTCGGGTAGGCCAGCGCATTGTCGCGCTGCGCGATACAGATCTTGCCGAAATCCTCGCGCGTGGCACCGTACAGGCGCATGTAGTAGGCGGTCAGGAAAGCGAAGCTCGCGTTCGGGCCACCGGAGCCGTAGGGAAACACCGCATCGCGCGCGAACACGCTGAAACTTTCCAAAGTCTGCCGGAAGGAATCGACGTGATTGGTGTCCGCGCCGATGCAGGCCACGACTTCGGCATCGCCGGACTGCACCGCGCGCAGCGCGCGCCGCAGGGCCACCACGCCGCAGGCCCCGCCCAGCGGCAGGTAGTCCAGCCAACGCACCGTCACGCCCAGATGCTGGGTGAGGCCGATGGCCGAGTCCGGCGCCAGCGTGAAACTGCCCACGCACAAGCCGTCGATCTCGGATTTGGGCAGGCCGGAAGACTGCAACAGGCCGGCCAGCGCCTGCGCGCAAAACCAATGCGCATTGCGAACCGAGTAACGCGAGTACGGTACGGTCACCGGCGCGGTCACGACGACATCGTCATGAGCGACCACGCCGCTCATCTCCCGCCCAACCACCCGCGCCGCCCAAGTTCTTCCATGGCCATCATTCTACGCGAGGCATCAGCCGTGAAGTAACATCGCACCACGAATCTCGTTGACGAAATGGCACTCGGCCTGAACGAGTTGAGCCGGTTACGCCGGCTGACGGCATCGGGGCGTTGGCTGGCGTCAGGTTCAGCTTCTGAAGGAGCTCAGACCTGGAGCGGCATCGTCGCTCCGGCCGCGGACCATGCGCCATCCACCGGCAACACCACGCCCGAAATGAAGCGCGCGGCATCCGACGCCAGAAACAAGCAGGCATCGGCGACCTCCGTCACCTCGCCCAACCTACGCATCGGAACCATCTGCACGACGGCCTGAACAGCCTCCGGGGTCGGCGCGATGCGCATCATCCCTTCGGTATCGGCGAGATGTTGATGGCGCATGCTCCCGGCCTGGTCAAGTACGAATAGGCCGCGCGCAGCACGTGGAAGGTGCCGAGCAGATCGATGTCGACCACCGCGCGGAATCCGTTGGGACTCATGTCGAGAGCGGCCGCAGGAAAGTTTCCAGCGGCTCCAGATACCA
>JAFEGC010000450.1 GCA_018240265.1 Pseudomonadota bacterium
AGCGCGTGGGTCACCGCCGAGTCGACCGAGTTGACGCTGGCGATGATCCCCGTGACCGTCGCATCGGCGGCGAAGGCATCCGCATCCTGATCGAAATTGACCGCACCCCAACCATTGGCGACGCTCAGCACCGTCGGGTCGATGACGATGCCATTGGCGACATTACCGTCGTGGTCCAGCATCTGCAGGAAGCGGTCGATGTTGATCACGGCGCGATTCGCACCGGTACCATTGGCCACCAAGTCAACGGGGAACAGCAGCGGGCCCGCGGTGGCGGTGCCCAAGGTCACGCCGCCTACCTTGAAGGTGACCGTGGAGCCGACCTGATAGGTAAACTGGCCGCTGGCATCGGTTGTGGCGCTGGACAACGAACCGGAGGTATAACTCAGTCCCGATACCCGCGTGCGGAACACGCCAGTCGCAGTGGTGGGCGGAGGGTTCACCGTCACGTTCAGCGGGAACGTGGCCGTGCCGCCGTCATTGGTGGCGGAAATCGTGTAAACCGCGATGGTCTGCGTGGCTTTCGGTGTCCCCGACACCGTGCCGCTGCTCGTATCCAGGAACAGCCCGGCAGGCAGAGCCGGATTGACCGAATAGGAATTCACGACGCCGGTGATGACCGGCCGAATCGGGTCCATCGCCTTGCCGATGGTGAGCACGACGCCGGCCGAGGTGATGGCGTTCTTCTTCGAATCCTCATAACCAAAGCCGCTGGGCGCTGCATGCAGCACCGACAACTGCAGGCTGAACGTGGTGCTGCCCGAGGCATTGCCCGCCGTGACGGTGTAGCTGGCCGGTGACGACAACGCCGTCGGCGTGCCGTAAATTTGGCCCGAGGTGCAATTGCTGTTGCCCGAGGCCGGGCAGATCGACAGCCCGGCGGGCAGCGCGGGCGATACGCTCCAGCTGCTGACCGTACCCGTCACGGTGGGCGTGACGCCGGACAGCGCCTGATTGAGCGTGGCCTTGACGGGCGTGGTATAGGACAGGCCCGAGGGCGCCGGCAAGGGTGCCGATCCGCCGCCGCCTCCACCGCCTCCGCAGGCGGACAGGGCAAGACTCAACGACACCAGGGCAGCATATCGACGCATGGCTTTACGATTCCTTCAGATCGTGAGGTGACAAAGTGTGGGGGATGTGCCCTCGGACGTCCGTGACTGCGCGCTCAGTTGAAATGTCCGCAGGCCATCCTGGCTGGACTGTATCGATCCCCAACTCCCGCCGGTGTGACGGCGGTCAACTTATGTAAAAAACTCGACGACGCTCTGTACCACGTAGGAGAGCTGCTCCTGCGAGAGTTCCGGATAGATGGGCAGTGCCACCGTTTCGCTTGCCGCACGTTCGCTTTCCGGAAAATCGCCCGCCTGGTAGCCCAGGTACGCGAAGCATTGTTGCTGATGGAGCGAAACCGGATAGTAAATTTCTGTGCCAACACCCCGTTCGCCCAGGTGAACACGCAGTGCATCTCGCTTCTGGGTCCGCACCACATACTGGTTGTAAATGTGCCGGCCATCCTTCGAGGGCGGTGGGGTCACCAGCCGCGCGCCCAGGCCGGCCGCCGCGAACTCGGCATCGTAAAAGGCTGCGTTGGCCTGCCGGGCGGCCGTCCAGGCATCCAGGTGCTTGAGCTTGACCCGTAGCACCGCGGCCTGCAGTTCATCCAGGCGGAAATTGCCGCCGATGTAGGAGTGGTAATACTTGGGCTTGCCGCCATGGACGCGCAACACCGCCAACAACTCCGCCAACGCAGGATCCTGGGCGGTGCATAGCCCGCCATCGCCGAAGGCGCCGAGATTCTTGCTGGGGAAGAACGAGAAACAGCCCACATCGCCGATGGAACCCACCCGTTGCCCGCGATACTCGGTGCCGATGGCCTGGGCGGCGTCTTCGATGACCTTGAGGTTGCAATCCTTCGCCAGCTTCATGAGCGGCTGCATGTCCACCGCCTGCCCGTACAGGTGAACCGGCATCAGCGCCCGGACACGGCCGCCGGTGCGACTGTTGACGAGGTGCCCACCTTCACGCCGACACTGCCGGTCGATGAACTCCGCCACCTTGGGCATCGACAAGTTGAACGTGCCCGGGTCGATGTCGCAGAACACCGGACGCGCGCCCACGCGCGCGATGGTGCCGGCGGTG
>JAFEGC010000451.1 GCA_018240265.1 Pseudomonadota bacterium
CAGGTCGAGCGCGGCGCGGCGCACCGCCTCGGCCCGCTCCGGCGCCAGCCGCGCGAGATCGGCCGAGCGGCGCACGATGCGCGTCTCATCGCCGAGATAATCGGCGTTGATGGCCTTGGACAACGTGGTCTGCAATTCTTCGCCAGCGGAAATCAGAAAATTCTCTGCGCTCATGCTGTCGTTCCTGGGTTGCTTGCGTCGGGAGTCGGTGGTGATGCCGTCGGGTTCACTGGCTGCGCTGCAGGCGCCGCAGCTCGCGTCGCTCGCGCTTGTCGGGACGGACATCCGAGCGCGGGCGGGACAGTTCCGCCAGCCGATGCTGCTCGCGGAACTGTTCGCGCCGCCGGCGGCTCGGCTCGGTTTCCCGGTAGTGCCGTTGGGCCTCGGGTGCCGGCCCGCGGCGCGATGGAAGCGACACCACGGTGAAATCCGCCACCACCCCGCCCAGCACGATGCTGACTTGATCGCCCGGCTTCACCGCATGCGCGGGCTTGACCCGCGCGGCGTTCAGGTGCGCCTTGCCGCCGGCCACCGCCTGCGCAGCCAGCGATCTGGTTTTGTAAAATCGGGTGCACCACAGCCACTTGTCCAAACGACAGCGATCTTCGAGCGCATCCGCGTCCCCTTCGCCCATGCGCCAGTATAATCTGTTCCAGGACGGGCGGTTCACCGCGCACCGCTGCTGGCGCCGCCGCGATACCGGGCGGCGTCGGACCAACTCGAGGACTATCACGTGCTGGATGAGTTTCGTGAACGGCTGCGCCGCGATGAACAGGCGCTGGAAGCCGAAGGGCTGCACAAGCGCGAGCGGGTGATCGCTTCGCCGCAGGGTGCCGCGGTGCGGCTCACCGACGGGCGTGAGCTCATCAACCTGTGCGCCAACAACTACCTGGGTCTTGCCAACCACCCGCAGGTACGCGAGGCGGCGCATCAGGCCATCGACACCTATGGCTACGGCATGGCCTCGGTGCGCTTCATCTGCGGCACCCAGAGCGTGCACCGCGAACTGGAGCAGCGCCTGAGTGCCTTCCTCGGCATGGACGACACCATCCTGTACTCTTCCTGCTTCGATGCCAACGGCGGGCTGTTCGAGACGCTGCTCGATGAGCAGGACGCGGTGATCAGCGATGCGCTCAATCATGCCAGCATCATCGACGGCATCCGGCTGTGCAAGGCGCGCCGGCTGCGCTATGCCAACGATGACCTGAACGAGCTGGAACAGGCGCTCAAAAGTTCGCAGGATGCGCGGGTGCGACTCATCGCCACCGACGGCGTGTTCTCCATGGACGGCTCCATTGCCCGCCTGCGCCAGATCTGCGACCTGGCCGAGCGCTACTCGGCGCTGGTGATGGTGGACGATTCCCACGCCACCGGCTTCATGGGCCCCCACGGCCGCGGCACGCACGAGCATCGCGAGGTGATGGGCCGCATCGACATCCTCACCGGCACGCTGGGCAAGGCCCTCGGTGGTGCCAGCGGCGGCTACGTGTCGGCGCGCAAGGAAATCGTCGCCTGGCTGCGCCAGCGCTCGCGCCCCTACCTGTTCTCCAACACCCTGGCGCCGGTGGTGGCGGCCACCTCGCTGCGGGTGCTGGACCTGCTGGAATCCAGCGCCGATCTGCGCAGCCAACTGCACGCCAATGCCGCGCGCTTCCGCGCCGGCCTCACGGCGCGCGGCTTCGATCTGCTGCCGGGCGAGCATCCCATCATCCCGGTGATGCTGGGCGATGCGCGCGTGGCCGTGGCGCTGGCCGAGCGCCTGCTGGCACTGGGCGTATACGTCATCGCCTTCTCCTTCCCGGTGGTGCCGCGCGGCAAGGCGCGCATCCGCACGCAGATGAGCGCGGCGCATGAACCGGAGCAGATCGATCGGGCCATCTCCGCCTTTGCGCAGGCGGCGCGCGACATCGGGCTTCACACGGAGAAATCGTCATGAAAGCGCTGGTCAAGGCCTATGCCGAACCGGGCATCTGGATGCAGGACATGCCCGAACCCACCGTCGGGCACAACGACGTGCTGATCCGCATGCATCGCTCCGCCATCTGCGGCACCGACATGCACATCTACAACTGGGATGCCTGGGCGCAGAAAACCGTACCGGTGCCCATGGCCGTGGGCCATGAATACTCCGGCG
>JAFEGC010000452.1 GCA_018240265.1 Pseudomonadota bacterium
ATGTGGAAGCGGCGGGGCATGGCGCTGCCTATCGTGTTCCCTGGGTCGCCCGGGCAGATCGTTTCCGGCTGCAGCACCGCACTTAATTTACGCAACAAGGAGATTTACGAACATGCTGCCTTACGCGAAATCGGACGCTAAGGACTACTTCCGTCAGAAACTCGGAGGCGGCGGCATGGAGACCGTGCTGCTGCCGTCCTACAAGCCGGAAACGCTCGAACTCGACGAGCAGGGCGTCCGAAATGACATACGCCGCGTAGCGAAGATCCCAGGAATTCGCTCGTTCGTCATGGTCGCTGCTCCGAGCGATCTCAAGGAGATGCGCAGACTCATGGAGATCTCGGCTGACGAGGCGAACAAGGTCGGTCTCGCGGCCGGCATTTTCGTCAACGAGCCGGAGGGTGGGCCGCAACTGGAGCTTGGCAGCAAACTCAACGCCGGTTTGAAGAACACCGTACGCGTCATCCGCGAGTGGGAGGAGATGGGCGGTCAGATCGTTTTCTTCGGCTATCCGTTGAACTTTCGTCCGAAATCGGAGGCCGAGGTCGTCGAGTTCACCCGTTGCGTGGCGGATCAGGTCGATATCGCCTTCATGCTGTACTGCACCCGCCACCACAAATGGGATCTTCCAGGCGGGACCATCAGTCCCCATACGGTCGAAGAACTCTCCAGGCTGCCAAATGCAGTTGCCATCAAGCACGCGCCCGGCGACTTGGCTCACACCGCGCAGACGCTGAAGCTGTGCGGTGACCGCATTCTCGTAGGCGATCCCTTCGAGGCAAACTGGATTCCGGCAATCAAGATGGGAATGGAGTGCATCGTCGGCAACTGCATCATCCATCTCTGGCAGACCGAGGATTTTCATCCGCTCTACGACTATGTGCAGGCGGCGCTGAATGGCGACTTCGACAAGGCGTGGGAAATCTATTGGAGTCTGCAGCCAATGCGTGACCTGTGGTGGTCTGTGCACGCTCACCCCTTTCACATGGGCATCCACCCGTTCTCCCACTGGAAGTACTGGGAGGGACTGGTCGGCATGACCGGTGGACCCATGCGGCAGGTGACTCCTCTAGTGCATCACGATGTGCGGGACGCGAGCAAGGCCCTGTGGCACCAATACGGGATTTTGCGCGGCGATGTCGCGTACCAGGATGCCGTGATTCGCTGAACGGGAGGAGCTGCCATGCACACCAGGCGCGAATTCCTCAAGGCGGGTGCCGGCGGGGCAACACTGACACTCGCATTCAGTGTCGGTGGAGGGCTCCTGCTCTTGACCCCCGCAGAGGCTCGCGTCAGGCATGTGCCGTGGAGTTCGCTCACCGTCTCTGAAGCCGAATTGTTGCAGCAGCTGGCCGAGGCGCTAGCCCCAGGAGCCGCGGAGGCCGGGGTCGGACACTTCGTTGATCAACAGCTCGGAGTCGATCCCGATGATTGTATGCTGATTGCCAAGTACTTCCAGGTTCTGCCTCCGTATCTTGCCTTCTATCGGAGCGGCCTCGCAGCGGTGAGTGCGCTCGCGGGGCAGAGCTTCGGCAAGGGGGTGGATCAGCTCGATGCGGCGGAGCTTAATGAACTGATCGGGCAGCTCGCCCGGCCCGGTACCCGGGTGGGTTCGATTGACGTATCGATGTTCTACCTATGTCTGCGATCGGATGCTGTAGACGTCGTGTACGGAACGCCCAAGGGGTTCGAGCGGCTGGGAGTGCCTTACATGGCCCACATCATGCCGCCGGAGAGATGGCATGGCTAAGTCTCTCGAAAAAGTCGATGTCATCGTGATTGGCTCCGGTGCGGCGGGCAGCGTGTTCGCGGCAGTGCTCGCTGAAGCCGGCAAGAGTGTTGTCGTTCTGGAGCGCGGCGCAGACCGCACTTTCAATCAGCTCTACAGCTCGCAATTGTGGGCGCGTCGTCTGAAGTGGGGGTCTCCTCACGTCATAGAAGAGGGTGCTGACAGCATCTGGTACAACTTCAACGCTGGCCATGGCACCGGCGGTGCAGCGATTCACCACTATGGCGTGTGGCCGCGCTATCATCCGGAGGATTTCGCGCTACGAAGCCGCTACGGGCGTGGACTCGACTGGCCGTTTTCCTACAATGAACTACGGCCGTACTACGATCAGGTTCAGCACGACG
>JAFEGC010000453.1 GCA_018240265.1 Pseudomonadota bacterium
CAGCGGGTGGCTGCCTACGCCTACTGGGGCGCTTTCGCGGAGCAGGTGGTGGCCGAACGGTCCAAGACCCTGCCCATTCCGGAGGACCTGCCCTTCGAAGTCGCGGCCGCCTTCACCCTCGCCTACGCCACTTCTTACCATGCGCTGAAGGACCGCGCCTCGCTGCGCGCGGGCGAGACGTTACTGGTGCTGGGCGCGGCCGGCGGTGTAGGTCTCGCGGCGGTGGAAATCGGCAAGGCGCTGGGCGCGCGGGTCATCGCCGCGGCCTCTAGCGACGACAAGCTGGCCGTGTGCCGCGAGCACGGCGCCGACGAAACGCTGCGCTACGATGCGCCGGATTGGCGCGAGCGGCTGAAAATCCTCACTGACGGGCACGGCGTGGACGTGGTGTACGATCCGGTGGGCGGCTCTTACAGCGAACCGGCGTTGCGGAGCCTCAACTGGCGCGGGCGGTTCCTGGTGATGGGGTTCGCCAGCGGCGACATTGCGCAAATCCCGCTGAACCTACCGCTGCTCAAGGGCCTGTCCATCGTCGGCGTGTTCTGGGGCGATTTCGCGCGGCGCGAGCCCGACCACGCGGCGCGCGACATCGAGGAACTGCAGCGGCGGCTGCGGGCGGGCGAGCTGCGCCCGCTGATCTCGGCGCGCTACCGGCTCGAACAGGTCGCCGAGGCCTTGAACGCGGTGCGCGTGCGCAAGGCCGTCGGCAAGATCATTCTCATCCCCTGATCAGAACCGGTAGCGAAATCCCACGGAGGAAAAAAATCGCGGCTGCAGCTGCAGGCCGTTGACGCGCTGGTACACCGGCACCTGCACGAAGGCAAAACCATCCAGGCGCTGTGTGAGCTTGAAACCCACGCCCGGGCTCAGGTAAGCCAGCGTCGCACCGCTGTTCTCGACGTCGGCGTTGGCGCCCGACTCGCGCTTTTCCGCCCGCACGTTCAGCTGCAATTGCGGACTTAAGGTCGCCGGCAGGATACCGGTGTAGCGCAGTCCCAGGGTCAGGTTGAGGCCGGCACCCGGCTTGAATTGTTCGCGGGAATTCAGCGGCTGTTGCAACATGAGGTTCCCGAACCAGGCGAAGCTGGCGCCGAGCGCGCGCACGCTATACACGCCAAGCAGCAGATCCGTGGTGCCGGTGCCCAGTTGCAGCCCGCGGTCCACGGTCTGGCCGGCCAGCGGTCCGCTGTCGAAGGTGTCGCCAATGCGGCCCGTGGGCAGTTTCAGTCCGAACTGCACGCCAATGGAAAGATCCGGCTGAAATCCCTGGTAGCGGCCGATGATGCGCACATCACCCGGGCCGCGGCTATGGGAACTCGACAGCTCGGTCTCACCCTCGTCATAAGTGGAATGCGGGCGGTCGAACCAGGGAATCAGCAGGCTCACGCCCCATTCGCGCGAAGGGCTGTAGTCCATGCCCACGGTGAAGTTGCGATTGATGGTGTCGTTCTGAATCTCCTGCTCCGCCGGCAGCGTGATATCGCTCCGCGACACGCCGCGCGTGCCACTGCGCAGCTGCGATTGGTCGAAATAATCGTAGCGCGTATCGATGTGCCAGCCGGCCGCCGTGGTGTAACCCTGGCTGGACCAGTCTGAATTCAACGTGCATCCGCAGCTGGAACAGCCCAGCGCCAGCGGGTGCCAAGCGCAGCCCGCCAGCAAGGCGGCCGTCTTCCAATAATGTTTCACCATGATCTCCGCTCGAAAGTTCTCGTAAGAGAACGGCATGCGGCCGGCGGTGCGTGAATGAAGCGCCGGGCGGCATCGAAATTCGACTTGGATTCAGGCGAGGTGCGGAGGACCGCGCGCGGCGCGGTATCGGAGTGGAGCGGAGCGGAAGCTGGTGGACTCGTGTTCTTGCGGACGCGCATCCGAAACAGGAAGGATTATCGGCGACAGATCAAGCGCTGCGGTCAGCGCGGCGTGCGCGCTTTGCGCATAGGCGCAGTCCCCGCCGGCATGGCGCATCGAATCGGGAGCGCCGCTCCCGGCGTGATGATGATGGCGGGTGTGGGCGCTTTGGGGTAGCGATCCCTGGCCCTCGCACAGCACCAACGCCAGCGCGCCATCCACCGGCGCCAGCATGAAGCCCACCGGCACCAGGGAACGCAGCAATACC
>JAFEGC010000454.1 GCA_018240265.1 Pseudomonadota bacterium
GCTTCGGCGCGCTGCACCTGCTGCTGCGGGGCGCGGGACCGGTGGGGCTGGTTGTCGAGATCATGGCGATCGCGGCGGCGCTCCTGGTGATGTGCTACCAGGGTTTTGCCATGGCGCATTCGGAGAGCTTCGCCCTGTGGGCAAATCCCTTGGTGCCGGCCGCCAGCCTCTGCTACGCCTTGACTGCCGGCCTGCTGCTGACCTGGACGTTGAGTGACGGTTCACTCGGCGCGATCGAGCAGAATCTGCGCCTGCTGTCGGTCGCGGCGCTGGTGGCGGATGTGCTCATTCTTGTATCGCTGTTGACGCTGGCCGGCCGCAAGTCCAGGGGCGGCGCGTTTTCGGCTCACCTGCTCACGCGCGGTGAGTATGCCGCGCCGTTTTGGGGTCTGACGGTATTGCTGGGCCTGGCGCTGCCGCTCGGGTTGACGGTGTTGTTGCCGACACCCACGCCGCTCACCGGCATCGTCATCGCCGCCGCGGCGATGCTGAGCGGTTTCCTTGCACTGCGGATACTGTTGTTCAAGGCAGCGGTGTACGAGCCCATCGCCAACGACATCATCGGCAGCCTGGGCCTGTCGATGCTGAGGTCGTAATCCGGCACGTGGGCTGAGCCTTCTTGATTGGGCGAGCCGGTTTCAAGACATTTCTGCCGGCACCCGCAGCTCGAACGTGGCGCCGGCGCCGGCGGTGGAGCTGACGCCGGCGAAGCCGCCATGCTTGTGCGCCACCGCGCGCACGAACGCAAGACCCAGCCCGACTCCGCCGGGGTCGTTTTCGCCCGCCGACATGCCGCGCCGGAAATGCTGGAACAGCTCGCCGTGCCGGTCCGGCGCGATGCCAGGGCCGTGGTCGCGCACGCTGATGCGCCAGGAGTCGTCCGAGCGCTCCAGGTTCAGTTCGACTTCGCTGCCGGACGGAGAATACTTGATGGCGTTGTTCAGCAGGTTGGACGTGGCGCGGGCGAGCATCTCGCGGTTGCCTTTGATCGGTGCTTCCCGATCCATGCCGCTGGCGCGAATTGTCATGTCGCGTGCCGCGGCCGACGCCCATACCTCGTCCAGCGCATCCTGGACCGCGTCGCGCAGATCAAACAGCTCGAAGCGCGCCGGGGAAATGTAACGCGCGCGAGCCAGTGCGATGAACCCTTCCGCCATGGCCAGCGTGCGCCCGGCGAGCTGTTCGATGCGCTCCGCGGCGCGCTCCAGCGGCATGGTATACCGCGGATCGCGCAGGAGCCGGGCCATGCCGATGAGCGAGGTGCTGGGGCTGCGCAGGTCATGCGACAGGAAGTGGATCATGTCATCGCGCTCGCGTTCGGCGTTCTTCACCGCGGTGATGTCGGCGATGTCCAGTACCGAGCCGCTGTGCGCGCCGTGGGTGTCGTGAAAGGGGCTGACACGCAGCATCAGCGTGCGGCCGCGCCGGTTCTGGAACTCGGCGGTGGCCGGCGCGTGCCGCGCCAGCGCATCGAAGCCTTTTCCGGCCGATTCCAGCAACGGATCCAGGTGCGGCTGCACCCGCGTTCCCTGCAGGCTTTCCACCGAGGCGACATCGAATAGATCGGCGGCGGCGAGGTTGGCGAGCTCGATGCGTCCCTCGCGGTCGATGAGGAGCGTTGCGTCGGGCAGGCTCCCGATGGTGTCGCTGAGGAGCTGACGCAGATGTCGCAGCCGCGCGGTGGCGTCGCGGGCGCGGTCGATGCGGCCCTGCAGCGTGTCGTGCAGCGCGAGCTGCCGGTACGCGGTGGCGCTCACGGGTTCGATGGGCAGGGGCTCGCGTTCCAGCTGCGCCAGCTCCTGGTCCAGGAACTGCTGCGTGGCTTCCAGACGCCGCCAGCTCCACAGCGGATAGGACGCGGCCAGCGCGGCCAGCGCCGCCGAGGGTGGCCACCACCAATGCGCGAATCTCAACAGCAGGAAGCTGCTGAGCAGGGTCAGCGCCGACAGGCCCAGCACCAACAGCAGGGAGTGGCGCGGCGACAGGCGCAGGAAGCCGGCGAAACCGGCGATCAGCGGCAGGAGCGATAACAGGCCCACCGCGATCTGCGGCAGGGGCGTGATGCTGCGGCCAGCAAGGAGCGCGGCCAGCACGTTGGCGCTGATTTCCACGCCTGG
>JAFEGC010000455.1 GCA_018240265.1 Pseudomonadota bacterium
CGTTTCTCGGCGAGTTTCACGATTTCCACCGCGAGACGCTCATGATTCGCGTTCAGCGCGGGAATATTCGCGAGCAGAATCTCGGTATCGATGTTGCCGCGCAGCTTCTTCACCTCGATCGGCTTCTTCCAGAAATCCAGCACATCGATCGTGTCCTGGAGTAGCTCCACGGTACGTAGCATCAAGGCCTTGAGCGGGGCGTGGTCCTGAGGTGGGGCAGGGCTGCCATCGTAGGCGAGCTTGAGCACGTAGTCGTAAAACGTCGTCGCTTCCTTGGTGAGCCCCTCAACCGCCTCGGTGCGCCCGGCAATCGCATCCTTGCGCAACTGTTCCAGGTCCTCGGACAGCGCGGCCCAGTTGTTGCGGTGCTGCTGGATCAGATGCTCGAGCTTTTCGCTGAGCTTGGCATAGAACGCCGGGTCCTCGTCGAAGTGCACCGTGCAGTGCTTGCGGATGGCGTGCTCCATCTCGCTCGCCTTGGCTTCTTCGCTGCCTTGGGAGTGCTTGTTTACGTGCGCAATGAACTCGTCGGATAGCAGCTCGACTGGAGGAATTTTCGGATTGATGCCCAGATCAATGAGGTGCTCGTTGATGAGCGCTTTGACTTTTTCACCGGCATCGGACAGGTCGAGCGAGTCGTCCTTGTAGCGCTCCTTGACCATGCGTAACAGATAGCCAAATCGCCGCGCGGCGCCGCGGTAGGGGTGACCGGCGGGGTTGGGCAGGATCAGATTGAGGCTCTGTAGGAACTTCTTCAGGTACACCTCGAAGTCTGCGCGGCGCTTAATGTCCTGCATCGCACCCACTGCGGAATGAATGATCGCAACTTCGGTTTCGGGCGACGCAATCTGTCCCTTGATGAAGACGCCGATCTGCGACACGCCCGCAGCGACGAAGTGCTGGAGCAATCGCTGATACCGCTCCTCGAGAACCGGCAGCTCGCTCAGCACATTCTTCAGGCCCTCGTGAATGTCTTGCGCATCCTCCTCGGCATAGATCGACAGGGCCTGGGTCAGATGATTGGCCAAGCCGATATAGTCCACGACGAAGCCGCGCGCCTTGTGGTTGGCAACGCGGTTCACGCGCGCGATGGCTTGCAGCAGGTTGTGTTCACGCAGTTTCTTGTCGATGTACATGACCTGCTCGATCGGCGCGTCGAAGCCGGTGAGCAGCATGTCGCACACCACCAGAAAGGCGATGCCGGTGAGCGCCTTGTCGCGATCGTCAAAATCGAAAGGACGGCAGAAATTCTTCACCGCATCCCAGCGCTTGGCCTCTTTGCGGGCTTCCGTGAACGCTGCGGGTTCGTTTGTCGCGTCCGCCGAAATGACTACCGCAACTTTGAGAAACTCCAGGCGCCGAATCAGACCTGCGTCTGGTTTCGCCTGGCGCTGCTCCCGAGCGATGCGTTCGACAAGTGCTTCGCGGATCGACTTCTGATAGCGGATCGCCGCAAGCTTGGAATGGCACACGACCTGGGCCTTGAATCCATCCGGCAGGATGTTGTCGACGTAATGGTTAACCAGATCTTTGGCGATCGCCTCGATGCGCTTCTCGGCTTCCAGCAGGTCGCCGGTCGCGCCATATTTTTTCTTGATCGCGAGCAGCTCTTCCTCGCTACGCTCCTTGAACAGGTCCTCGAACTTGGTATCGAAGCCGTGCCTGTCCTTGATCGCGGTGTCCGCCGTGCGACCCTCATACAGGATTTGCAGGGTCGCGCCGTCGTGGACGGCATCCATCAGTTTGTATTTGTCGATGTACTCGCCGAAGCGTTTCACCGTACGCTTGTTGCCGTGCTCCTCCGTGATCAGCGGCGTTCCGGTGAAGGCAATGCGGGTGGCGTTAGGGAACGCTTCAAACAAATTCTCACCAAGATCCGAACCCTGCGTGCGGTGCGCTTCGTCGATCATTAGCACGATGCGGTCCGACGGATTGACCACCCCAAACGTTTTCGCGGTGGGTGCCGCCCGGTAGGGCCCAAGAGCTTCAGCCACCTTTTGGGGCAGTGCCTGCGCGCGCTCGGCGAACTTGTGCACCATGACCATGTTGACGTCGGAGGCATCCGTTTTCAGGTGCTCGCGTAGG
>JAFEGC010000456.1 GCA_018240265.1 Pseudomonadota bacterium
ACTTGAGGTCGAAGGTCCAGTAGGCGAGATTCTTGCGCCGGCCATAGGCCTCGAGGCCGGAAGGATCACCGGCCTCCGCCTGGTCGCGCAGCCGCAGCAGTTCCGGATCTTCAGCCGGAATGGGTTCATCCACCGACAGGAAACGCGCTTGAGCTGCGATCGAGCCGATGCCCAGCAGCGGGCTGGAGGAGTCCGGGCAGCCGCTGATGATCTGGCTGTTTTCCAGCAGCGTCACCAGGCGGACCAGCTCGTGCAGGTCGTCGCGACGGCGAACCAGCACGCGCCCGCAACGGTAGCCCTCGGGCTGCGGCATCAGCCAGAAGCCCATCTTGGTCACGACGCCGAAGTTGGACTGCGAGAACAGTCCGTCGATCCACGGGCCGTATCCGGTCTTGTACTGCTGCCAGGTCTTGGAGTTCGGCAGCGCGCCCATGCCGGTGCGCAGCAGCTCGCCGTTGGCCAGCACCACTTCCAGGCCGCAGTGCGCGTCGAAGTGATTGCGCAGGTAGGGGAAGGTATAACCACTGCCGCGATCCAGCGCGTTGCCCATCAGGCTCCCCCAGCCCGGGTCGGGGACATCCACCCACAGCTTGAGCTTGCGCTCCTGGATGTAACGGTACAGGTCGAAGTAGCTGACACCTGGCTCCACCAGTGCGTAGGCGTTCTCCTCGTTGACCTCGAGGATGCGGTTCATGCGCTTGAGGTCGAGCACCACGCTGCCGGACCAGGCTGGTGCGGAGCCGCCATAACCCAGATTGCGTCCGGTGGAGATGGCGTACAACGGAATGCGGTGACGATTGGCGATGCGCACCACTTCCTGCACCTGCTCGACGCTGGCGGGCGCCACCGCCGCGGAGGCCCAGCGTTCCTCGGGATCGTTCAGGTGCGGTGAGTAGCTGTCGCGATACAGCCGCGTGTCCTCGTCCTTTGTGAACACCCATTGCGGTCCGAGCAATTTCTCGAACTCGGCAATGGCGGTGGCAAAGGTGGCGGGCGAAATGCCGGGCGGTGTGCGCATGGGAGTGGTCTTGCAGGTTGGGCGTGGGTCAGGAGGCCGCGGCGGCGGAAGTCGCGGCGGAAACCGCTGCGGGCGCGCGCCAGTCCTTGGGTGCGATCAGCCAGGACACCAGTCGCTGCCCCGTCATGCGCGAGCGCGTACGGTATTCGGCCTGGCTGCGCTGCGCAGCATCGGAAGGAAACGCCGCCACCGGCTCGTCGATGCCGGCGATGAGTTCCGCGATCTGCGCCGGCCAGGGCTGCACGCCGGACAGCCGTCCGTGCACGTCCTGCGGGCGGCGTGCCGAGGATTGCAGCACGTGTCGCGTGCCGCCCTGCGCCGAGCTCTCGTGCAACCCCCGATACACCACGCGCATGCGGTTATCCCAGGCGAGCTGTTCGAGACAGAACAGGGCGCCCTCGGTGGTCAGCCCGGCCACCGCCAGCGGATATTGCCGCCATACCGGGTCGAGCTGGTTGAACCAGACGGGCGTGACATCGCCATCGTAGGGCGCGAGCGTGACGCCGCGGATGGCGAGCGCGCGCGCAAAGGCGTGAGCAGCGGGGAAGCGCGTGTCGAACAGCGCCAGGTGTATCGGCAGGCGCAGGCCCAGTGGATCGTTGGCGGCGTTCTTCGAGGTGGAGGCCACCGCGGCGACGCTGGCCGCCGCGCCCACCGCGAGCCCCGATTTGACGAAACTTCGGCGTGAGAAATAGTTGTTCATGCCGCTTGCTCCCCCGCTTGAGCGCATCATCGGTTTTCAACCGAACTTATACAAAGGTATAATTTGGTGGCTGGGGCTGTCAATGTGTAAACGGGGGTGGATTCGATGACGGCACGTCCGATGCGTGTCAAGCGACCCAAGGCGCTGCTGACCATGGCGCGATTCCTGGAGGCCGCCGAAGGCATCTTCGGCCGCCACGGCTACGAGGGCACCACGGTGCGGGACATCGCCGCGCGCTCCGGCGTGAATCTCGGGACGCTGAAACACTACTGGGGCAGCAAGCGCGAGCTGTTCCGCGACCTGATGGAACGGCGGCTGCGGCCATTGCATGCCGAATCCAGTGCCCGGCTCG
>JAFEGC010000457.1 GCA_018240265.1 Pseudomonadota bacterium
CAACGGCGAAATCTACAACTACCGTGAGCTGCGCGCCGAACTGGAAGGGCAGGGCGCGCACTTTCGAGGGACTTCCGACACCGAGGTGCTGCTGGCTGGAATCGAGGCCTGGGGATTCGAGGCGACGTTGCAACGCTCCATCGGCATGTTTGCGCTCGCGGTCTGGGATATGGATCGCCGCGAGTTGTTGCTGGCGCGCGACCGGTTCGGCGAGAAGCCGCTGTACGTGGGCCGGTTCGGCGAATGCCTGTTGTTCGGGTCGGAGTTGTCGGCATTGCGGGCCAGTACCCGGTGGCGGGGGCAGATCGACGGCGGATCGCTCGTATGCCTGATGCGCAACGACTACATCCCGGCGCCGTACTCGATCTTTCGGGAAGTGAGCAAGCTCAAGCCCGGCGGCCTGCTGCGCGCCCGGCTCGAGCGCGGCCAGCTGCGCGTCGAGGAGAGTTCCTATTTCGACTTGACGCAGACCGCGTCCGCCTGCGCGCGCGATCCCTTCCAGGGCTCCGACGCGGAAGCCCTCGCTATGCTGGAGCGGTTGCTGGGTGCGGCGATCGCGCGCCAGCGGGTGGCCGATGTGCCCTTGGGCGCGTTCCTGTCGGGCGGCATCGATTCATCGCTAGTGGTCGCGTTGATGCAGCAGCAAAGCCGTCAACCGGTGCGCACGTTTTCCATCGGATTTTCGGAAAAAGAATACGACGAATCGCCGCATGCACGGGAGATGGCCCGGCGTCTGGGCACCGAGCACACCGAATACGAGGTGACCCCGAAGGACGCGCTCGAGGTGATCCCGCTGCTGCCATCCATTTATGACGAGCCCTTCGCGGATTCCTCGCAGATCCCGACCTTCCTGGTGAGCCGGCTGGCGCGACGAGAGGTGACGGTCTCGTTGTCCGGGGATGCCGGGGATGAGCTGTTTGGCGGCTATGGCCGCTATCCGGACCTGGTGCAGCGCTGGCAGCGCACATCTTCACCGGCCGGACGTCTAAAACACTTGGCCGGCGGACTGATCAATGCACTTCCCGCCGATCTGTTCGCGGCGTTGACGAGCCCCAGCCGGCTGCTGCCTCGCTGGCGTGCGCCGCGCGCCATGGCGGACGCGCTGCGCGAGCTGAGCATACGCTGGGTGGCCGATGGTCCGGGGCCGCTGTATGTGTCAATGCGTTCGCTGGCGCAGCGGCCCGCCGAACTGGTGCGAGACGCGCTGGAACATCCGACGGCATTCGACCGGAGCGGTGAGTACTTCGATCGATCCGATCTGCTTCGCAGCATGATGGTGCTCGATGCCGACTCCTATCTGCACGATGACATTCTGGTGAAGGTGGATCGCGCGGCAATGGCGGTATCGCTGGAAACCCGTGTGCCGTTTCTCGATATCGACGTGGCGCGCTTCGCCTGGAGTGTGCCGACGGCGTTGCACTTCCGGGACGGCCGCGGAAAATGGCTGCTGCGGCAACTCCTGACGCGGTTCGTACCGGCGGAGGTGTTCGAACGGCCCAAGCAGGGCTTCGCCGTGCCGGTGGCGCGCTGGTTGCGCGGTGAACTTAAAGACTGGGCCGAGGCGCTGATCGACCCGGCACGCCTGCGCGCGCAGGGCCTGTTCGATGCGCAAGTCGTCCAGCGGCGCTGGCTGCAGCATCAATGCGGAGCGATGGACTGGTCGCCGAACCTGTGGGGCATCCTCATGTTCCAGGCATGGGCCGACCGCTGGAAAATCTGAATCAGCGTGCCGCGTCGGCTCCTGCCAGCCGCTCGATCGTGGCCAGATAGGGACGTAGGCTCGCCTCCTCGGCGTAGTGCGCGCGAAAGTACGCGCGGCATCGGGCGCTGGCCCGTGACCACGCCGATTCGTCACGTGTCAGCGCATGGACCGCCTCGCGCATTTCCTCAAGGGTGTTGACGCGCATTCCCAGACCTTCACGTTCGATCACCCCGTCCGGATCGAAGAACGCCACCACCGGCGCGCCACTGCTCCAAGCTTGCAGATAAGTATTGGGAAATCCTTCCGTTTCGGAGGTATTGACCAGAACCCGCGCACGTTCGAAGAAGGGACCGATCTGGTGAAACGGCACG
>JAFEGC010000458.1 GCA_018240265.1 Pseudomonadota bacterium
ATTCCACCGGAAATATGTCCGCCATGGCGGCGGCGTATTCCTGCTGCTTCAGCTCCACGAACAGGCGCAGGAACCGCTCGGGAATGTAGCGCGCGAGAAGTGCCGATGACTCGGTGCGCGCCAGCGCGGCCAGCAACCCCACTGGAAATTCCTGCTTTTCGGACTTGTGTACACGTCCCTCCACGGGCGAGGTTGCGCTCAGACCCTGGCCGATGCCGTGCAGCACCGAGGCCAGCACCGCCGCCACCACCAGGTGCGGACTGGCATCCGCGCCGGCGACCCGATGCTCGACGCGCCGCGCCTGGCCGTGCGCGGCCGGCACGCGAAACGCAACGCTGCGATTGTTGTGACCCCAGTCGTGGGAGGTGGGCACGAAGGGCCCGAGGTAGCGGCGGTGGGAATTCAGATTCGGCGCGCACAGGCCGACGCTGTCGAACATCAGCGCCTGCATGCCGGCGATGGCCTGCTGCAACAGGGCCTCGCCGCCGTCGCTGCCGAAACGGTTCACGCCGTTTGCGTCCTCGATGCTGACGTGCACGTGCAGGCCGCTGCCGGGCTGATCGATGAAGGGCTTGGCCATGAACGTGGCCTGCATGCCCAGCGATTGTGCGACGCCCTTGATCAAGCGCTGCAGCAGCACGGCATGATCGGCGGCTTGCAACGGATCGCGCACGTGGTGAAGGTTGACCTCGAATTGCCCTATGCCGTACTCGGCCACCGAGCCGCACACCGGAATGCCTTGAGCCTCGGCCGCCTGGTCCACGCGGCTCAAGAAAACCGCCTGCGTTTCCACCGCCTCCAAAGACAGATTGGCTGCACGGCGCGGCGGACTGGCGTGGGCCCCCGGTGCGGCCAGTTGGATGCCGCCCTCGGGCGTGCGGCGCGGGTCGATGAGATAGAACTCCAGTTCACAGGCCACCACCGGATGAATGCCGGCGGCGCGGCACTGCTCCACCACCTTCGCCAGGATCAGGCGTGGATCGAACCACAGCGATTGCCGCTCACGCGCGTCGCGCATGTGGCATAGCACCTGCGCGGTGGGGACGTGAGTCCAGGGCGCGCGGCACAGCGTGCCGCGCACGGGCAGGGCGGTGGCGTCCGGATCGCCGTCCGAGCCGCCCATGCCCTGCACGTTGTGCCCCAGGCCGCGCGTGTCCGAGACCAGCGCGCAGGCCGAGAACTGCACACCGTCGCTGAACGCCTTGGGCGCATCGGCCAGCGGCAGCCGCTTGCCCAGCGCATGCCCGTTGACATCGATGATGAAGGCGTCGAGCGCGCGAATGTCGGGATGGGCGCCGATGAATTCGGTCCAATCCGAGGCTGGCGATGCATCTCGTTTCACGTCGATACTCCCCTTGAACGAATGGCCTTGAACGAAGGCGGCTGTTTCAGATCCGGTCGCGTAGCGCGTACAGCGACATCGCTGCCACCAGCGTGGGCCAGCGCAGCGCAGGTCCTCCCGGAAAGGCAGGCACCGGCACCCGCGCCAGCAGGTCGAAGCAGGCACGCTCGCCCGCCAGCGCATCGGCGGTGATCTTGCCGGCGTAGGGCGCGAGCAGTACGCCCAGCCCCGAGAAGCCGCTGAGGTTGAAAAATCCCGGTTCGAGCTCGCGGATGTAGGGCATGCGTGAGGGCGTGATGGCCAGCGTCCCGCCCCAGCCGTAGTCGAAGCGCACCTCCGCCAGTTGCGGAAACACCTGCAGCACGTATTTGCGCACGAAGGCGCGGATGTCGCGCGGAAAGCCGTAGCGATAGTTCTCGCCGCCGCCGAACAGCAGGCGATGATCGCCGGTCATGCGAAAATAGTTCACCACGAAGCGCGAATCGGCCACGGCCACGCCGTTGCGGATCAGCGCGTCGGCGCGCTGCGCGCCCAGCGGCTCGGTCACGGCGATGAAGTTGTTGATGGGCATGACATGTGCTTCCACGTCACGTGAAGTCCCCCGCAGGTAGCCGTTGCAGGCCAGCACCACGCGCTCAGCGCGCACACGGGCGCGGGCCGTGCGTACCTGCCAGGCGCCGGCTTCGCGCGTCACCGACAGTACCTCGCTGTTCTCGTGCAGATGCGCGCC
>JAFEGC010000459.1 GCA_018240265.1 Pseudomonadota bacterium
TACAGGTAGAAGTCGTACCACTCGAACACGGTACCCAGGCTGGACGCCACAATCACTCGTCGATGGGCCGGGTCGATTCCCCGCATGGCATGACTCGCTCTTAATTGTCGATTATTGGGCTGCGACTCGAAGCCTACAGTACCACTCAAAGGCGCGGCAGACCCGGCCGACATGGTTCGACGCGCGGACGGTGGACGCATCGACCGCGACGACGGGATCCGGAGTGGCACGCTTAGTTGTGGATGCGCTCATCGATGCGCGGATGGGAGGACAAATAACTGATCGCCGCATCCCCGCCCTGACTTGCGCCCAGGCGCGACAGCACGTCACCGAAGTAATGCGTGGGAATCTGGTGGGCGCGCAGCCATGCATAGGAGTAGTCGTCCGCCTCGCGCTCCAGCTGGCGGGAATATCGCGCCTGGGTGAGCAGCGCGGGCGCGCCGGCGGCGAGCGAGGACACCGAGCTGACATCGCCCAGCACCGCGAACAGCACCAGCGCGCTCACCGAGGTCTGCAACAAAAGACGCGTGGCGTGGCGATGCACCACGTGACCGACCTCGTGCGCGAGCACGGCCGTGATCTCTCCATCATGGCGCGTCAGCTCCACCAGCTCATCGGTCATCACCACCACGCCTGAGGGCAGCGCAAAGGCATTGGCGCCGATCGCCTTGCCGCCGGTGCGCAGCTCGAGCCGGTAGCGCTCGCGCCCGGGCAGATCCGCGATGATCTGGCCGAACAGCTCCTGGATATGATGCTGGCGCGCGGCCGGCAATCGGCTGGGCGTGAACAGGCGCTTATCCAGCAGCTCCAGGGTGTGCGTGCCAAGCTCCGTATCGATGGCGACCGGCAGATGATCGGCGGCCCGCGCCGCCAGCGCCGGAACGCCGTAGCGGAGAAAGCCCAGCGTGAGCAGACCCACGGCAACCAATGCGGCCAGCGCCACGCCCCAATGCTGTTCCAGCCAGAACACACGTTGCATGAACGAGCCGGCACCCGCGCCGGCCCCCGCCTGCCGAAGCCACGCATCCACGGCGTCGTTGTCATCGATTTCGCACATGGAGCCGTCGGCCAGCTGGATGCGCCGCTGCATGCGGCCGATGCGGTCGCTGACACGCACCGAACCCAGGTGTTCATCCCACGCGCGCTCGCCGACGATCAGCCGCAACGCGCCACCCGGCTTAAATTCCAGCTCGGCCGGCTGGGCGGCCGAGGATCGACCATCGAAATAGCGGGCCTTGATGCGCACGGGCTGCTCAAGCGCCGCGGTCAGAAGCCGAAATCCACGTCCAGCAGATCGCCCAATTCCTCGCCCGTGGCGCTCGGTACGGGAGCCGCAGCCTGGGTGAATTCGGCCAGCTGTCCGTCGGCGAGCACCGCCGTGCTCTCCAGCCGGTAGCGCAGCAGCCGGATCTTGGCCCAGGGCGCATACAAACCCAGGGTCAGCACCACGAGCACGAGATTGCCGATGTACAGGCCCGCCAGATGCCGCGCGGACAGCCGGCTCTGCAGGCGGTTCGAGCCGAGCAGCGTGTGGTTCAGGCATTCGTTGGTAACACGCGAATTCACATAGGCCAGCGGGATGCTGAGGACGGCGAAGGCGAACGCATAGAACAGCAGCACCAGCAGAATCAGCCAGTGCGAGCGCGCCAATTGCGGCAGCGCCTTGGAAATCCACGTGCCGAGCCCCGAATAGGCAAACGCGACCGCCGCGAGCACGCCGACGGCCATCATCAACGCCAGGGCGATGAGGAAAATCACATAGAAGCGGCCAAGCCGGGCCTCGAAGCGGAACGGCGTATTGCCGTAGCGGCTATTGCGGATGAAGAAGGACTGCTTGAGATACTCGAAGTAAGGAATGATCAGGCCCAGTGACAGCGGCACCAGCATGCCGATGCCCAGGTAAATGCGCGCGGCCTCCCCGTAGCCGCCGTCGAAACCGAAGCGCACGTTGCGCCATGAACTGACGCGCAGCTGAAAGCGCCGGGATTGCACCACGATGAAGGGCAGCGCAATCACGAACAACAGCGCAAAGACCAGCGACACCAGC
>JAFEGC010000045.1 GCA_018240265.1 Pseudomonadota bacterium
GGAGATGCCGATGCCATCGTTGAGCCAGCGGACGACCGCGACCGCATCGTCGATGGCGGCGGGAAAAGGATGTTCGGGAATGAGCCGGTAGTCCACCGACACAATGCGTTGTCCGCTGCGGGCTGCGAGGTATCGCAGCGCCGCGTCCTCGAAATCGAGGTTGCCGACCATCCATCCGCCGCCATGCAAATAGACCAGGATGCCGGTGTCGCAGCCCGGCCGGGGGTCATACAGTCGCAGCGGCACGCGCCTCACCGACGTATCGGCGGTGAGATCCTGAACCGAAGCCAGCGGCGTGGGCTCGGCGTTCGCTTCGGCAAACTCTGCAATGGCGCGTTCGCGCATCTGTTCGATGCTGATGGAGCCCGGAGGCGGCCGCGACCGCATGCGATCCCGCCAGCTCAAGACCACCGGGAGCAGTTCCGGGTCGACGTCGGAATCCGTCATCCATCCGCCCATATCATCAGACGATGCCGCTGCGCGCGGATCCGGCCGCGGGCCGCAGGCGGGCGACCGTCGTACGGTATCCGCTGGCACGATAAGCGCCGATGGGGTCGATCGCCGCGTCGCCGCGCAGCCGGGCACTCGCGAGGATGGGACTTACATCGGTGGTGAAGGCCTTTTTCAGGGTTTGCGTGGCCATGAGAGCATCGTTGACCTGCTGGTGGTGCGCAAGCGCATCGCGGTCAACCAGCAGCGCCTGGGCATACGCCCGGGTGAGCTCGACGGCGCTGGTCATCAGGCTTTCGATCGGGTCGGTGACGTTGTGCGACTGATCCAGCATGTACGCCGGCCGCAACTCCGGCACGCGGCGCCCATCCGCGTCCACCAACTCGTTGAAGACGAGGAACAAGCGGTAAGGATCGATCGAGCCTGCATCCAGATCATCATCTCCATACTTCGAGTCGTTGAAATGGAAGCCTCCGAGCCGGCGTGCATGGATCAGCCGCGCCACGATCATTTCGATGTTGACATTCGGCGCATGGTGGCCCAGATCGACCAGGCAGAAGGCCTTGCGGCCAAGTGTCTGCGCCGCCAGCAACGAACTGCCCCAATCCTGCAGGACCGTGGCATAGAACGCCGGTTCGTAGAGCTTGTGTTCCAGCAGCAGCCGCCAGTCATCCGGCAGCGCGGCGTAGATCTCGGCGGCCGAGTCCAGATAGCGTTCGAAGGCGCGGGCCAGATGCTGCTGGCCGGGAAAGTTGGCGCCGTCCGCAATCCAGAGTGTCAACGCCCGGGAGCCCAGCTCGCGGCCGATGCGGATGCAATCGAGATTGTGTTCGATGGCAAGTGCGCGCACCGCCGGGTCGGTATGGGTGAGGCTGCCGAATTTGTAGGAGTGTTGCTGCCCGGGCTGGTCCTGGAAGGTGTTGGAATTGACGGCGTCGAATCCGAGTCCACGCGAGGCCGCATATTCGCGCAACTCACGGTAGTCGGAAGTGCGGTCCCAGGGAATGTGCAGCGAGACGGTCGGCGTGGCGCCGCACAGGCGCTGGATCACGGCACAGTCATCCAGCTTGTCGAAGATGTCGCGCGGTTCGCCAGGTCCTGGAAAACGCGCGAATCGGGTGCCGCCGGTGCCCACTCCCCACGATGGTATCGCGACGCCAAAGGCCTGCACCGCGGCGGTGATCGCCTCGATGTCGATTCCCCGGCGTTGCAGCTGTCGGCCAAGGGTCTCGTAGTCTTCTTGCAGCGCCGCGGCAAGCGGGGCGTTGCTCTGCTCGACGATATTGGCGGCCAGTGCGGGTTTTGCGGTTCCGGCATTCATGGCGCGTATCCTTCAACGGGGGAATGCGGCAGAGTTTCCCGCGTCGACATTGAGAATGTTGGCCGTGGATTTGGCCGAGGCGTCGGATGCGAAGAAGTAGGCCGCTTCGGCCACGTCCTCCGGCAGCACGTTGAGCTTCAGCATCGAACGCATGCGATAGAACTCCTCCAGCTCGGTTCCGGGGTCGATACCATGCGCGCTCGCGCGCTGCGAGCGCCAGTCGCCATTCCAGATGCCCGATCCGCGGATGACGGCGTCGGGATTCACTATATTGACGCGGATGCTGTCCGCGGCCCCCTCGACCGCCAGACAACGTGCCAGATGCAGCGCCGCCGCCTTTGCGGAGGCATAGGCCGAGGCGTTCGGCGTCGCCGCCAGCGCGTTCTTCGAGCCGATGAAGATGATGGAGCCGCGGCCCTGCCGGCGCATCAGCGGAAACGCGGCACGCGAAGCCAGAAAATAGCCTTCGGCAAGCACATCGTGATTCTTGCGCCACAGCGCCACCGTCGTCTGCTCGATCGGTGCCGCGGAGGCCAGGCCCGCGTTCGCCACCAGGATGTCCAAGCCGCCGAATTCCACCGCGCATTGCTCGAAAGCCGCTTGTACCTGTGATTCATCGGTTACATCGCAGACGGCGGCACGCACGAAGTCACGCCCGTAAGTCCCGCTCAGTTCGGATCGAACGTTCTCGAGTTCGGCCGGGGCCAGATCGGTGACCATGAGGCAGGCACCGGCGGCGAGCAGACGGCGTGCGCAAGCTGCTCCGATCCCGCCGGCGGCGCCCGTGACCAGAGCAATCCGCCCCGCGAGCGGCTTGGGCGGCGGCAGCCGGCGCAGCTTGGCTTCCTCCAGTGACCAGTATTCGATGCGGAACGCCTCGCGCGCGTCCAGTCCGCGATAACCGCCCAGCGCACCGGCGCCGCGCATGACATTGATCGCGTTGCCATAGAATTCACTGGCCACGCGCGCCGTGGTCGGGTCGGATGCAAAGGACAGACGGCCGATGCCCGGAATCAGGATGACCACCGGGTTGGCATCTCGAATCGGTGGGTCATTCGAGTCAGCGCAACGGGCGTGGTAGGCGCGGTATTGCTGGCGATAGGCTTCCAGTTGCGCGGCCAGGTATTCTTCATCCATCAGTCGTTCGGGATTCAGCACCAGGGGGGTCACCTTGGTGCGCAGGAAGTGATCCGGGCAGGCCGTGCCGGCCGCGGCCAGCGGCCCGCATTCCCGGCTGCAGACGAATTCCAGTGTCGATGCGTCATCAGTGAAGTGGCCGAGCATTGGCCGCGCGCCGCTGACCATGCTGCGCAGGACCGGCATCAGATGTGCGGCAACGGCGTGGCGTTCGGCCTCAGGACGCGGTGTCATCGCCGGGCCGCCGAAGACCGGTTTGCCGGCGAGCTGGCCGTTCAGGTGGCGAACCGCATCGGTGATCAGGCCGATGGTATTGTCATAGCAGGAACGGGCGTCATTGGCCCAGCAAATGAGGCCGTGTCCGCCCAGCACCAGACCCCGCAGCCCGGGATGTGTCCTCACATGGTCGCGCAACCGCAGTCCCAGGTCGAAACCGGGCCGCTGCCAAGGCAGCCATCCGACGGCACCGCCCCAGATTTTTCGCACCGTTGCCTCGCCGTCGGCGGCGGTTGCGATGGCGATGATGGCGTCCGGATGCACGTGATCGACATGGGTGAAGGGCAGGTAGGCATGGAGTGGCGTATCGATCGACGCGGCGCGCGGGTTGATGTTGAATGTGCAATGGGGGAGGTAGTCGACCATTTCATCCTCATGGTCGGCTCCCCGATACAGATGTTCCAGACCCAGCAGCTTGTCGAGATAGAGTGTGGAGAACCCGTCCAGATGCATGGACCCGAGATCCCCGCCGGATCCTTTGACCCACAGGACGCGCGCCGGCTGACGGGTCAACGGGTCGATGCCGTCGAGTTTCGCCGATGTGTTGCCGCCACCGAAGTTGGTGATGGCCAGATCCGATCCGAGCAAACTGGATCGATACAACAGCAGCTCCGCCGGGGTCTTGCCACCGGCTGCGTCAGCCCGCCAGCGATTCGACGGGACATGAAAGGGCCCGGCCCCGGTGTCATTGGGCGGACCCGCTTCCCGATTGGTTGTCATGTTGTCCTTAAGTTGAGCGGTGTCGAACGTGGGCCGATGAGGCCGATATGATGGCGGTAAACAATCATAATCGATACTATTCGATCGTTTCCAGTCGAATCGGTGATCGATACTGATGGATCATATCGTCGTTCTGGATGTCGGCAAGACCGTTTCCAAGTTATCCCTGTGGTCGGCCGATGGCCGGGTGGTTGCCCGTCAGGCAAGGACCAATGAGAAAGTCATTTCCGATGGTCGGGCCGTGCTTGACGCCGCGGGAATCGACGCTTGGCTGGCGGCGACGCTGGCCGAGTTCGCCCGCCGGCGGCGGGTCACGGCGATCATTCCGGTAGCTCACGGCGCGGCATTTGCGCAGGTTCGGGGTGGTCGGCTGTTGCAGCCGCCCGTCGATTACGAGTCGCCCGTGGCTCCCGACATTCGGGCGCAATATCTTGCGCAGCGTGACTCTTTTTCATTGACCGGATCCCCGGCACTTCCCGATGGACTGAATCTCGGCATGCAACTGCATGCCGTCGAGGCCGAGGAAGGCAAAGCCTTTGCTGCGGGCACCCTGCTGTTGACCTGGCCGCAATATTGGGCATGGCGGTTGTGCGGCGTGGCTGCGACGGAGGTGTCGAGTCTCGGGTGTCATACGGACCTGTGGTTTCCCGCCGCCGCCTCACCTTCGCGGCTTGCCGTGGATCGCGGCTGGGCGGCGTGCCTTGCGCCGTTGCGTCGAGCTGACGAATGCCTCGGAACACTGTTAAAGGACTGGGTGGATCGTACCGGCTTGCCCGCGGATGTACGGGTGTATTGTGGCCTGCACGATTCGAATGCGGCGTTGCTGGCGCTTTGCGGCGGCGACGCTTGCACTCTGGGAGAAGTGAGCGTGCTGTCCACGGGAACCTGGTTCGTGGCGATGCGTTCGGGCGCCCCACCGGCGACAGCGGCTTTCGCAGAAGATCGCGATTGCCTTGTGAACGTTGATCCTTTTGGCAGGCCGGTGCCATCGGCCCGTTTCATGGGAGGCCGCGAGCTGGAAGTGCTCACGCAGGGTTGCCGATGTCGCATCGACAGTCCGGCGCATCAACCGCTGGTGGCCGCTGCGCTCCGCGAGGTTCTGCGGCATGACATCCGGATCATGCCGACTTTCGCCGCCGGATGCGGGCCGTTCGCGACTGCCCGCGGCCGCTGGCAGGGCAGTGCGCACGGTGATCCGACGCGCGCTGCCGCCGCTTCACTGTACGCCGCGCTGGTCTCCGACACCTGCCTGGATCTGATGGGTGCGTCTGATGCCATCATCGTCGAAGGCAGGTTCCGCGCCGCGGAAGTTTTCCTGCGGGCTTTGGCCGCATTGCGTCCGGCCGCACGGCTGTATCGTGCAGGGGCGGACGTCGACGTGGCCTGGGGTGCGCTGCGCCTGCTGCAACCCGGGCTGCACATGCCTGATCCGCCCGTATTGATGCAGCCGCTGGAGGCTGATCTTTGCGCATATCGACACGCCTGGCGGCGTGGGGTCGAACGAGGCTTCTCGTAGGGCCTCAAGCGGCAGGGTCGGGGCCTCGTTCCACGACGATGAGTCGTATGCCGGCGGTGCGGATCGGCTCGAGTTCGGCTTCCGATGCGCCGTCGTCGGTGATCACCGTGGCGACCCGTTCGAGTGGCGCGACGATCATCGATGATTTCTGGCGCAGCTTTCGCGAGTCTGCCATGACGATCAGCTGATCGGCGCGGCGCAGCAGTTTGCCCTGGGCGTGCACGATCAGCGGGTCTGTTTCCATCATCCCGGCACGTGACAGCCCGTAGCAGCCCGTGAACAATTTCTGCGCCGCGAAATTCTCGATCGTGTCGGTCTGATACGGGCTCAGCACGATGTTCTGCTCGCGATAGGCGGTGCCGCCCGGAAGCATCAGCCGATTGCGGCTCGAAGAATACAGCTGGGTGAAAACGGGGATCGAGTTGGTGAGAATGTCGAGCTCCCGGTCGAGCAGAAACTCCACCAGTGCCGATGTGGTCGTGCCGCCGGCGATGATGATGCTGTCGCCGTCGTTGATCAGCGCAGCTGCGGCTCTGGCGATGGCGCGTTTCGCGCCAACGGCAAAGCTCTGGCTGAGCACGAAGGGCATACCTGCGAGATGGGCTTCATGCCGGGGTCGCAGGGATTCGACACCGCCACGAATTCGCCTTACCAGGCCGCGTTCGGCCAGCGAATTGATGTCGCGCCGGATGGTCGCTTCCGATGCGCCAAGGATCTCCACCAACTCGGTCACGCCGATGACGGATCGTTCGCCGACCAGCTTGGCGATCACCCGATGACGTTCGGCTTCGAGCATGATTTCACTCCAGGCAGGTCACGGAGGCGGATGGCGAGCCAGCGGGTGCTGCCGCTGGACCGCTAAATCACCGCCAACAACGCGTCCGCCAGATACGCGGCATTGCGCGGCGTGATGCCGGCGATGTTCACCCGGCTGTCCGGCACCATGTAGATGTGGTGCTTGTCGCGCAGTTCCACCACCTGCTGCGGCGACAGTCCCAGCAGCGAGAACATGCCGCACTGGGATTCGATGAAATCGAAACGACCGTCGCCGGATTTCTGGCGCAGCGTGGCCGACAGCAGCCGGCGCATCGACTGGATGCGGTTGCGCATCCGTTCCAGTTCCTGTTCCCAGCGCTGGCGTTGCTGCGCATCGGCCAGGATCAGTGCCGCCACCGCGGCGCCGTGATCGGGTGGCATCGAGTAGATGCTGCGCGCGATCTGCAGCACGTGGCTCGTCATGGCGTCGGTGCGATCCGGCTTTGCGCCCAGCAGGATCAGCGCGCCGACCCGCTCGCGATACAGCCCGAAATTCTTGGAGAACGAGATGGCCGTCAGCATCTCCGGCAAGTGCTCCGCCAACAGGCGAACGCCATGGGCATCTGCTTCCAGTCCCGTGCCGAAACCCTGGTAGGCGAGATCCACGAACGGCATCAGGCGGCGCCGCTCCAGCACCGCGAGCACTTCGTTCCACTGCGCCGGCGACAGGTCCGCGCCGGACGGGTTGTGGCAGCAGGCGTGCAGCAGCACCACATCACCCGCGTTGCAGCGGTCCAGCGCCTGCAACATGGCGTCGAAGCACAGATGGCCGGCGGCCGCGTCGTAGTAGGGGTAACGGGCGAGCTTCAGTCCGGCGCCACCGAGCAGCGGCAGGTGATTGCCCCAGGTGGGATCGCTGACGTGTACCTGGACCTGCGACGCCGCGGCCTTGATCAGTTCGGCGCCCAGGCGCAGGGCACCGCAGCCGCCAGGTGCCTGGATGGTGCGCACACGATTCTGCGCCAATGCGCCGTGGCTCTTGCCCAGCACCAGTTCCTGCACCAGGGTGTTGAACTCCGCTCGACCCACGGGCGCTACATAGGACTTGGTGTCCTGCGTGGTCAGCAGCCGGCTTTCCGCGTCGCGCACGCAGTCCAGCACCGGCGTATGGCCGGCCTCGTCGCGGAACACGCCCACTCCCAGATCGACCTTGTCGGCAAAAGGATCTGCGCGAAAACGCGCCATCACCCCTAGAATCGTGTCCTCGGGCAGGGCTTTGAGGTCATCGAACAATGTATTTCTCCTGTGGCGGTGGCGCGCGGCGCGGTGCGAGGATGAATTATGCAATGCGCCGCCGCGCGCTGTCATGGGTGATGCAGGGTGTCGCCAGCTTGCTGCTGTCGGTTAGTGCTGCGGGGTGGGCGGTTGCATCATCGGATTCCGCCGGCGCGCCGCGGCGCATCGTCTCGCTCAGCCCGCACATCACCGAGCTGTTGTTCGCCGTCGGAGCGGGTGACCGACTGGTCGGCGTGGATGCCTGGAGCGACTATCCGCCGGCGGCGCGCGACATTCAGCGCGTTGGCGATGTGTTCGCGCTCGACATGGAGCGGCTGCTCGCGCTCAAGCCGGACCTGGTGGTGTACTGGACCAGCGGCACGCCGCAGCGCCAGCAGCAGCAATTGCACGCCCTGGGCCTGCACCTGCTGGGCACGGAGCAGCGTCGGCTGGCCGACATCGAATCGGCGCTGGTGGAATTCGGCCAACTCACGGGTCATGCGCAGCAAGGCCGGCAGGCGGCGGCGCAATTCCACGCCGAGCGTTTGGCGCTGGCCGCGCGCTACGCCAACCGGCCGCGCCTGCGAGTGTTCTACCAGGTGTGGGACCGGCCGCTGTACACGCTCACCGGCGAGCATGTGGTCAACGAGGTGCTGGAAATGTGTGGGGGAAGCAACATTTTCGCCGGCCTGTCGGGTCTTGCGCCCGTGGTGGATACCGAGGCGGTGCTGGCGCGCAACCCTGATGTCATTCTGGTGGCCGCCACCGGCGCCGACGGCGAACGCCAGGTGCGTGCCTGGGAGCGCTATCCGACGCTGGCGGCGGTGCGTGCGCATCGACTCTATACCCTGGATCCGAATCTGCTGGACCGCATGGCGCCTCGCATCCTGCAGGGCGTAGCGACCCTGTGCGAGGTGCTGGATCAGGCCCGCCTGCGCCGGGCGGGGGCGGCCGGCGTGACAGCGGTCCGCGGCGCCTCGCTTGTACGAGCGCCGGCGGGTCGTACCCCGGCCCGCGCCAGCGCGGTGGCGAGGTAGCGACCGGTGTGCGAGGCCGGGTTCGCGGCGATCTGTTCGGGCGTACCCGCCGCCACCACCTGACCGCCGCCGTCGCCGCCTTCCGGTCCCAGGTCGATCACCCAGTCGGCGCGCTTGATCACGTCCAGATTATGTTCGATCACGATGACGGTGTTGCCTTCATCGCGCAACCGTTCCAGCACGGCGAGCAGTTGCTGGATGTCGGTGAAGTGCAGCCCCGTGGTGGGTTCGTCGAGAATGTACAGCGTGCGCCCCGTGGCGCGCTTGGACAGCTCCCGCGCCAGCTTCACGCGCTGCGCTTCTCCGCCCGACAGCGTGGTGGCGCTCTGGCCCAGGCGCAGGTAGGACAGTCCCACGTCCAGCAGCGTCTGGAGCTTCGTGGCCACCGCCGGAATCGCCGCGAACTGCCGGTTCGCATCCTCGATGGTCATGTCCAGCACTTCGAAAATGTTGTGACCCTTGAAACGGATCTCCAGCGTCTCGCGGTTGTAACGCCGGCCCTTGCACACGTCGCAGGCTACGTACACGTCGGGCAGGAAGTGCATTTCCACCTTGATCACGCCATCGCCCTGGCAGGCCTCGCAACGGCCGCCCTTGACGTTGAAGCTGAAACGCCCGGTTTCGTAGCCGCGCGCGCGCGCCTCGGGCACGGCGGCGAAGATCTCGCGGATGGGCGCGAACAGGCCGGTGTAGGTGGCGGGATTCGAGCGCGGCGTGCGGCCGATGGGACTCTGGTCGATGTCGATCACGCGGTCGATGGCATCGAGGCCGCGGATGCGCTCGAATGGCGCATTACCGGGCGCGGCGCGGTTCAACTGCGTGGCCACGGCGCGCAGCAGCGTATCGTTCACCAGCGTGGATTTGCCCGAGCCCGACACACCGGTGACGCAAGTCATGGCGCCCAGCGGGAATTCCGCGGTGACGTTCTTGAGATTGTTGGCGGTGGCGCCGACCACGGCCAGCACGCGCCGCGGATCGAAGGCCATACGTCGTGCCGGCACCTCGATGCGGCGCGCGCCGGATAGGAACTGCCCCGTCACCGAATCGGGGCTGGCCGCGATCTGCGCGGGCGTTCCCTGTGCCACCACCGCGCCGCCGTGCACGCCGGCGCCCGGCCCCAGGTCCACTACGTGATCGGCCTGGCGAATGGCATCCTCGTCGTGCTCCACCACGATCACCGTATTGCCCAGGTCGCGCAGCCGCACCAGCGTGTCCAGCAGGCGCTGGTTGTCGCGCTGATGCAGGCCGATGGAGGGCTCATCGAGGATGTACATGACGCCCACCAGACCCGAGCCGATTTGGCTCGCGAGCCGGATGCGCTGCGCCTCGCCGCCGGAGAGCGTGTCGGCACTGCGATCCAACGTCAGGTAGGCGAGGCCCACGTTGTCGAGGAATCCGAGCCGGCTCACGATTTCGGTGATGATCTTGGCGGCGATCTCGCCGCGCCAGCCCGCAAGCCGCAGCTCGCTGAAGAACGCCAGCGCCCGCTGCACCGACAGGGCCGACAGGGCCGGCAGGTTTTGCCCGGCGATCAGCACATTGCGTGCCGCCAGGTTGAGGCGCGCGCCGCCGCATTCGGGGCAGGGGCGGGTGGAGCGGTACTTGGCCAGCTCCTCGCGCACCGCCGCCGCTTCGGTTTCGCGATAGCGCCGTTCCAGGTTGTTGACGATGCCTTCGAAGGCATGGCGGCGGCGGATGGTGCCGCCCTTGCCGTCGAGATACTTGAACTCCAACTGCTCGCCGCCGCTGCCGAACAGCACCAGCTTGCGTATGCGCGGCTCCAGCGAACCGAAAGGCGCTTCGATGTCGAACTTGTAATGGCGCGCGAGCGACTGGATCAGCTGGAAATAATAGGCGTTGCGCCGGTCCCAGCCGCGCACCGCGCCGCCGGCCAGCGACAGCTCGGCGTTGCCGACGATCTTGTCCGGATCGAAGAATTCCTGCGTGCCCAGACCGTCGCACACCGGGCACGCGCCCACCGGGCTGTTGAAGGAAAATAGCCGCGGCGCAAGCTCGCTCAAGGAGTAGTCGCAGATGGGGCAGGCGAACTTGTCGGAAAAAATGCGCTCCTCGCCCGCCGCCGCATCCAGGGGTGCGAGCCGCGCCACGCCCGCACCCAGCTTGAGCGCGGTTTCGAAGGACTCCGCCAGCCGCGGCGCGAGATCGGCACGCACCTTGAAGCGATCGACGATGGCCTCGATGCTGTGTGTGCGCCGCGCATCCAGCGCCGGCGCCTCGTCCAGATCCACGACCTTGCCGTCGATGCGCGCGCGCACGAAGCCGCGCGACTGCAGGTCGGCGAGGATTTCCGCGTGTTCGCCCTTGCGTTCGGCGATGACCGGCGCCAGCAGCATCATCGAGCTGCCCTCGGGCAGGGCCAGCGTGGCGTCCACCATTTCGCTTACGGTCTGCGCGCTCAGGTCGATGTGATGTTCGGGGCAGCGCGGAATGCCGGCGCGCGTGAACAGCAGACGCAGATAGTCGTGGATCTCGGTGACCGTGCCCACGGTGGAGCGCGGATTGTGCGAGGTGGATTTCTGCTCGATGGCGATGGCCGGCGACAACCCCTCGATCGAATCCACGTCGGGCTTGTCCATCATGGACAGGAACTGGCGCGCGTAGGCCGACAGCGATTCGACGTAACGGCGCTGGCCTTCCGCGTAGATGGTGTCGAAGGCCAGCGAAGACTTGCCGGAGCCCGACGGGCCGGTGAACACGATGAGCCGGTCGCGCGGCAGATCGAGTTCCAGGTTTTTCAGGTTGTGGTTGCGGGCGCCCCGGATGCGGATGTTCTGCATTGAACCAGTTACTATACTCGCCGCTTGCGCGGCCGGCTAAGCCCCGGGCCGTTGCATCGCACTGCAATTTTTCCAAGGGTCGCGACGCATCGATGAAGGCCAATACAGACATTTCCACAAAGCCCCCTCGGCTTCGAATGCTGCCGCGGGAACGGCGCGCCACGGCGGCGCTGACCGGTATCTATGCCACGCGCATCCTCGGCCTGTTCCTGCTGCTGCCAGTGCTGGATTTGTACGTGCGCTCGCTGCCCGGCGGTTCGCAGCGCCTGGCAGGATTCGCGGTGGGCGCCTATGCGTTGGCCCAGGGTTTCCTGCTGATTCCTGCCGGACACTTGTCGGACCGCATCGGCCGCAAACCCGTGATAGCCGGCGGCCTGCTGCTGTTCATCGCCGGCTCGCTGTTCGGTATGTTCACACACACCGTCACCGGCGTGATCATCGCGCGGCTCCTGCAGGGCACGGGCGCCATTTCCTCGGCGGTGACTGCGCTGGTGGCGGACGTGACCCGGCCCGAGGTGCGTACGCGCGCCATGGCCGTCATCGGCATCAGCATCGGCCTGTGTTTCATTCTCTCATTGCTGGCGGGTCCGGCGCTGGACGGTGCCTTCGGCGTCAGCGGTATTTTCGCCAGCATGGCGCTGCTCGGCCTGGGATCGCTTGCGGCGCTGGCGTTCGTACCGCGCCCCGACGCACCGCCGCCCGCACGCGGCTCGGCGCTCAGCGCCTCGCTGTGGCGGGCGCCGCTCCTGCTGACCTATATCGGCATTTTCAGCGTGCATTTTTCGCTCACCTGCACCTTCGTCGCCGTGCCGCAGATCCTGAACGACACGCTGCACCTGGATGTCGCGACGCATTGGAAGGTCTACGCCACGGTGTTCCTGATCTCGCTCCTGATCACCGTGCCCCTGCTGCGGCTGTTCGAGAAGTCCGCGGCGCCGCGTCGCATCACCCAGGCGGCGGTAGCGCTGCTGGGCGCGGCACTGGCTTGGCTCGCGCTGGGCGGGGACAGTGCCTGGGGTATCCGCGCCGGCATGGCGCTGTTCTTCGGGGCCTTCAATTTTCTGGAAGCGCAGCTCCCCTCGCGCCTGTCCCTGGTGGCGGAGGCGTCCTCGCGCGGCACGGCCATGGGGATTTTCGCCACATCGCAGTTCCTGGGCGCCGGGGTCGGCGGCATGCTGGCGGGGCAGATGCTCGGCGCGCGGCTGCCGATGGCGGGCGTGTTCGGAGCCGCCGCCGCCGTGGCGAC
>JAFEGC010000460.1 GCA_018240265.1 Pseudomonadota bacterium
GATTAGATGCGAGCAGCGCACCGGCCGTCAATGCGAATCGAAAAAAAACCCCGAGCGGTGAGGCTCGGGGCGTGAGGTGCGGACTTGAGATGAAGGGAAGTAAAGTCCGCTAGGGGATTTCAGTGCAACTGCTGCCACTGCAGGACTTGGATGTCCTCTTCCTGCAGGTCGAAACTCCGGGCCAGTACCTGTGCGATCTCGCGCTCGCCATTGACGCGCTGCGGCCGGCCGCACAACTCCACCACACCACGGTATTCCTCGTAATCAACCGCGCCGCTTTCCTGCGAAATGAAGTGCGTGTAGTACTTGACGCCCATGGACGATGAGCTTAAGCACATAACCGAGGCCCATCTGTGAAGCGCGGCACACCGGTACGGCGCATACAGGGATCCAAGTCACGGGCCGGCAACATGAGGCGGACATGACGCGCTACCGCCCGCCGCAACCGGCGGGCTCCAAATACATCACCCCGGAAGGGGCGCGGCGCCTGCGCGAGGAACTGGATCAGCTATGGCGGGTGGAGCGGCCGCGGGTCACGCAGGCGGTGGCCGAGGCCGCCGCGCAGGGCGATCGCTCGGAGAACGCCGAGTACACCTACGGCAAGAAGCGCCTGCGCGAAATCGACCGGCGCGTACGCTTCCTGCGCAAGCGCCTGGAGGGCATGACCGTGGTCGATCCGCAGGAAGCAGGGCGGCGCGATGCCTCGCGCGTGTATTTCGGCGCCTGGGTGCAAATCGAGAACGAGGCCGGCGAGGCCCGCTGGCACCGCATCGTAGGCCCCGATGAATTCGACCTGGACGTCGCCTATCTCAGCATGGACTCGCCCATGGGCCGGGCACTCCTGCGCCGGACGCTGGATGAGGAGATCAGCGTAGAGCTGCCCGGCGGTGCACGGCGGTTCGTCATTACCGCCGTGCACTACGGCGCGAAGCCGCGGGACTAGCCAAGGGCGACTAGCCGCCTGGCGCCGCGCGCCTTTACACCACCCGCACGTTCTTGAACTGCCACGGATCGGCCGTGTCCAGGTCCTCCGGAAACAGCCGTCCGCGCTGATGGAGCGGTGTCCAGTCGCTGTACGCGCCGACCACCGGCCCCAGATACGGCTCGCAGATTTCCAGGGCACGACGGTAATCCAGCTCATCCGGCTCCACCACGCCAAGATCGGGACTTTCCATGGCGAGGATCATCCCGGCAAGCGCGGCGATGGTCACCTGCAGACTGGTGGCGCTGTTGTACGGCACCAGCTTGCGCGCCTCCTCGATGGACAGCTGCGAGCCATACCAGTAGGCGTTCTTCTTGTGACCGGCCAGCAGTACACCCAGCTCGTCGATGCCGGCGATGATGTCCTTGTTGAGGATGCGCTTGTGGTCCTGCAGCACCCAGTTGCGCCCGGCGAACTCATGCACCGAGTTCACCGCTGCATCACAGGGGTGATAGGAGTAATGGACCGTTGGTCGATAGGCCACCTGGGCGCCTTGCCTCACGGTGAAGTAGTCGGCGAGGGAAATGGACTCGCCATGGGTGATGAGAAAGCCATGGAAATACCCCGCCTTGGGCGTCCAGGTGCGCACGCGGGTGCTGGCACCGGGCCGGTTCAGGTAGATGGCGCAGCCTGGGCCGAAATCGAAGCGGTTGCCGTCGGCCGGAAAATGGCGCTCATGCGAACCCCAGCCGAGTTCGGCCGGCTGTGCACCCTCGCTCACGAAGCCATCCACCGACCAGGTGTTGACGAACTCGTCGACGCGCTTCGGGACATTGGTGACCTGGGTATCGCGCTCGGCGATGTGCACCACCTTCACGCCCAGTTTCATCGCCAGCTGTGCCCACTGTTCGCGCCCGCGCGGCTCGCCGGCGGCCACCCCGGTATCGGCGGCGATGTTCATCAACGCCTGCTTCACGAAGTGCGACACCAACCCGGGATTGGCGCCATGGGTCAGCACCGCCGTCGGCGCCACGCCCTTGGGTGTGCGCAGCTTCAAGGCCTCTTCGCGCAGCGCGTAGTTGGTACGCCGGGCCATGGAAATGCCAGGATCGGTGTAACC
>JAFEGC010000461.1 GCA_018240265.1 Pseudomonadota bacterium
GAAGAGCGGCCCGGACGGCGCTATCTCGGCGTGTGCTCGCCCGGCAGCTCGCGGCCCGCGATGCTGATCCGCGTCTATACCGCCTTCCTCACCGCCGCCCAAGCCCTGTTCGACCGTTTCGGCGAACCTGCCGACCCGTACATGACGATGGTCGGCTACTTCAATTCGCTGCGCGAGCTGGGCGGGATGCGGCGCTTGGCCGAGGACGACGTGCAGACACGTTCCTACCGCGTGCAGATGAGCATGGTCGAACGGCCCGCGCTCGCGCAGCGCAGCGTCAACAACATCCGCGAGCTGACCTCGCGCGTCTCCAGTCAGGACATCCCGAAGTACCTCGACGATCTGGAGGTCAAATTCAAGGCCGCGCTCGATGCGGCCACCGGGAAGTACGTGACGAAATGGAACCAGGGCGATACCCGCGCGATCGACGTGGTGCTGGCGACCAACATGCTGTCGGTGGGCGTGGACGTGAATCGCTTGGGCCTGATGGCGGTGAACGGTCAGCCCAAGGGCACGGCGGAATACATCCAGGCCACCAGCCGCGTGGGCCGCTCCTTCCCCGGCTTGGTCTGCACGGTACTCACATGGGCGCGTCCGCGCGACCTCTCGCACTACGAGACCTTCGAGCATTACCACGCGACCTTCTACAAACATGTGGAGGCGCAGTCGGTGACGCCGTTCTCACCACGCGCGATGGATCGCGGCCTGACCGGAGCGCTGCTCGCACTGATGCGTCTGGAAAACGATGCCTTCAGCCCGAACGTGGGGGCGAGCGAGTTGGACAAGTCCGACAAGCCGGAGATCACCGAAGCCATCGACGTGCTGGTACGGCGGGCTTGGAACGTCAGCGAGACGACCACCATCAAGCATCTGGCCGAGCGTGAACTGAAGGAACGTGCGGACGAATGGGCCAAGGCAGTGAGCGTTCCCGGCCGCACGCTGGCTTACGAAAAGCGAGGTGCGCAGGCCGCGACGATGGTCGGGCTGGTCAAGTCGCCGGGCATCCATGCGTGGGACAACTGGACGGTGCCGATGTCGATGCGCGAAGTGGAGCCGGGCGTGCGCCTGATCATGAACACGGGACGCATCTCGGACGACCACGGGTGGAAGCCGCGTCCGGTGCCGAAGGACGAGGACTGACCATGACCACCAATAGAACACCCGTCGGGGAAGTCCGCCCCAGTCAACTACTCTGGACAGATGGGCCGGGCGCGCGGATCGATTTGCCGAGCCTCTCGGTGGTGACACTGGGCATCGACCAGTGGGAGAAGGACCGCTGCCAGCCCATTGGTGAGCCGCGCCTGCTCGCCGCCGTCCGCAAGGTTCTCGGTGCGCAGGTGGAGAGCCTGCGCATGCCGCCGTTCCAGAAGAGCGAACTCGTCGATCCGTGGTCGGCGGAGGCGAGCATCGGTGTTCCCGTGCGTCCGTTCCCGCGCTGGATGCGCTGTGTGAAGTGTGGCCTGCTGTCGCCCTTCGATGCGGGGCTGTTCGAAATCAAGGAAAACCGTTTCCGCCCGGAGCGAACCCGTTTCGTCCACAAGGGGTGCCGTGGTTCCAAGGGCGACCAGCCCGCGAAGGATGCCGACGCCGTTCCGGCGCGTTTCCTCTTGGCCTGCCGCGACGGCCACCTCGATGACTTCCCGTGGCACTACTTCGTCCACCGTGGCAACAACCCGTGCAAGGGGACGCTGCGCTTCTTCGAGAGCGGTGCCTCGTTGCAGACCGAGAACCTGTGGGTGAAATGCGATGCCTGCGGCGCGTCGCGCAGCATGGCACACGCCTTCGGCAAGGCTGGGAAGGAAAACCTGCCGAGCTGCCGAGGCAGACATCCCCATCTCGATCATTTCGACGAGGAGTGCGACGAAGAAGCTCGGGCTGTCCTGCTGGGTTCGACGAACAGTTGGTTCCCGATCACCCTGTCTGCGCTCGCCATCCCACAGGCGAAAGACCCGCTCGGCCAACTGATTCAGGACGGATGGGAGTTCTTCGACGATCTGGATTCCGAGGCTGCCGTTGCCGTGACGGTGAAGACGC
>JAFEGC010000462.1 GCA_018240265.1 Pseudomonadota bacterium
ATCAGTGTCGAGGTGGTGACGCTGGTTTTGATTTTGTTGGGACTCCGATGGTTGCCCAAGCGCGTTGCAGCGCTCGATCCCCGGCGCACAACCTTGCGCGCTCGAATGCGTCGCGCTCGCGATCTTTTGTTGGCAGTGATTGCCGGCGCAGGGATGAGCGCGCTTGTATTCGCCGTATTGACACGAAGCGCTGACGGCACATTGGCGCCTTTCTTTCTGAGCAACTCGCTCGAGCAGGCAGGCGGGCTCAATGTGGTGAACGTCATGCTCGTCGACTTTCGCGGTTTTGATACCCTCAGCGAGATCACCGTGGTCGGAATCGTTGCAATCACTGTGTACGCGACGCTGCGCCGATTCCGCCCCGCTCCCGAGAGCATCAACGCGCCGGTCAAATCCGGTGGGGCTGCGGAAGCAACAGCTCTTGCACATGTCGGGGACCCGTTGCCGCAGGGCGATCTGAAGATTCCCGCGGTTCTGGTGCGACTGTTGTTGCCTATTGTGGCACTTGTGTCCGTGTACTACCTTTTGCGGGGCCACAACGCACCGGGCGGTGGATTTGTCGGGGGCCTTATCCTGGCGACTGGTGTGATTACTCAGTACATGGTGGGCGGAGCAATTTGGGTCGAAGTGCGTCTAAGGGTCCATCCGCTGGTCCTGATCGGCGTGGGCTTGCTTGCGGCGGTAGCGGCTGGCGTGAGTTCGTGGACGCGATCGCTACCCTTTCTGACGCAGCTCGACCTGCATTTCCCGCTGCCTTGGCTGGGTGACATTCACCTTTCAAGCACACTACTGTTTGATTTTGGGGTTTATATACTGGTTGTTGGTGCAGCGCTGTTGATCCTTGTGGCATTGGCGCACCAGTCTTTGCGGCGTCCGAGAAAGTCGGTGACGCCTGTTCTCGACCAGACCGCGGAGACTACCTGATGGAGTCTGTGTATGCGTTGGCGATCGGTGTACTCGCGGGCTCGGGTGTGTGGCTGCTGCTTCGCCCACGGACCTTTCAGGTGCTGCTCGGTCTGACGCTGCTTTCCTATGCGGCGAATCTTTTTATCTTCGGCATGGGTCGGCTTGCGATGCATATGGCTCCCATCATCGATTCGACAACGGGCGCCGTGACCGTGTCAAACTACACCGATCCGGTACCGCAAGCGCTGGTGCTGACAGCGATCGTCATCGGCTTTGCGACCACGGCATTGTTGCTGGTCGTCCTGCTCGCGCTGCGCGGAGTGACCGGCACAGATCACGTCGATGGCCGGGAGCCGCTGCCATGAACGCTATCCTGCGGCATCTCGTTGTCCTGCCTATCGTTATACCGCTGGTCGCGGGCGCAGCCATGCTTTTTCTGGCGGAGGCCCGTCGCGCAGCACGTATAACGTTCGCCATTCTCTCAGCGTTTGCGCAACTGGCTGTTGCGGCGGGACTTCTGTATTTGACGAGTGATGCCGCGCCGTACATTTGGCCGGAAGGCGTCGGGGTATATGCGATCGGCGGATGGGCGGCGCCCTTTGGCATCGTGCTCGTGGTCGACCGCCTGACCGCCGTCATGCTGACGGTTGGCGCTACGGTCTCGGTGTCGACGCTCGTGTATTCGATTGCGCGTTGGGATCGGCCAGGGCAGCCTTTGCATTCGTTGTATCAGTTTCTCTGCATGGGGCTAAATGGCGCATTTCTGACAGGTGATCTGTTCAATCTGTTTGTTTTCTTCGAGGTGTTGCTTGCGGCCTCGTACGGACTGCTGTTGCGCGGTGTTGGTGGACTGCGCATCAAGCTTGGATTGCACTACATCGTGATCAACCTGGCTTCTTCCCTGCTTTTTCTCATTGGCGTGGCATTGATTTACGGAATGACGGGCACACTCAACCTGGCGGATCTGGCCGGTCGTGCCGCATTGCTGGCGCCGGGCAATCGCGCCCTGCTGGACGTTGGAGCAGCAATCCTTGGCATCGCCTTTCTGGTTAAGGCAGGTAGCTGGCCGTTGAATTTATGGCTCCCAGGTGCTTACTCGGTGGCAATGGCGCCGGTA
>JAFEGC010000463.1 GCA_018240265.1 Pseudomonadota bacterium
GCTTCCTGATCTTCAGCGGGATGAAGGTGGACAACTTGACCTGCTGGCCATCCCGGCGCTCGCGGGCGATGGCTGCGCCCAAGGCCTGCACTTTCGGCTTCATACGGTTTTCTCCATCTCCTGCAATTCCGCGCCGATGGTGCCGGGCAGCAGTTCCCCGGCCAGTTCCTGCCATCCCTGATCGCGCCAGATGATCTCCAGCCCACCGCCCCCAATCACCACACGTTCGATCAGCAATTGCGCCAGTCGGCATTGCTCCGCCGGAAACAGCTCCCGCCACATCCCGGCCAGATTGCGCATCGGCAGCACCACTTGGGGTTCGGTCAGATTAGGCCGAATCTGCTGCATCCGGTCCCACACCGACTGCACGACGTGCGGGGCCGACAGCGCCGCCACGATCTGCTGCGTGACCAGTTCTTCAATCGGTACGGCAGGGAGCGCCCCGTGCTGGCTGGCCCACGCGCCGAAGCGCCGGTGCTTGACCGGCGTGTAGTAGCGGTAGGTCTTGCCCTTCTTGACCGTGTAACTGGGCACCAGCCGTTCGTCATCGGGCGTGAACAGCAGGCCACGCAACAACACCGGTTCACGCTGGCGGTCGCAGGTGTCGCGCCGCCGCTTGATGCCATCGGTGGCGATCAATGCGTGCACGGCTTTCCACTGGCCTTGCGTCACGATGGCCTGATGCTGGCCGGGGAAACTCTGGCCCTTGTGGACGATCTCGCCCAGGTACATCCGGTTGTGCAGCATCTTGTAGATGGCTTGCTTGGTGAAGGGCTTGCCGCCCTTGGTGACCACACCTTCTGCGCCGTAGACCTTGGCCATCAGTGTGGCCGAGCGCAGCGTCACGAAGTCATCGAAGATGCGGCGTACCAACTTGGCTTCGGCCTCATTGATCACCAGCAGGCGGTTCTCGACATCGTAGCCCAGCGGCAGCGGCCCGCCCATCCACATGCCCTTGGCCTTGCTGGCGGCGATCTTGTCGCGGATGCGCTCGCCGGTGACCTCCCGCTCGAACTGCGCAAAGGACAGCAACACGTTGAGCATCAACCGCCCCATCGAGGTGGCCGAATTGATCTGCTGGGTGACGGCGCTAAAGGATACGCGGTGGCGGTCGAACACATCGACCATCCGCGCAAAATCCGCCAGCGAGCGTGACAGCCGGTCGATTTTGTAAACCACCACGATGTCGATCAGCCCGCGCTCAATGTCCGCCATCAGGCGTTTCAACGCGGGCCGATCCATATTGCCGCCGGAGAAGCCGCCATCGTCGTGCCTGCGGCGGCGACCCGCCAGCGTTTCCCCACCTGCCGGATGAGCTCGCGTTTGGCGAGGCCATCCAGCACCTTCTGGCGCGCGCCGCCGTTGATGGTTGGCGGGAACCACTCGACCCGCCCTTCGGCGTGTTCGATGGCATAGGCAAGGGTGGCGTGCTGGGTCGGGGTGAGGGAAATGCTGCTCATGGCGTGCTCCTTCCAGGAGGGTGATCGGGAGCACGATGAACGCGCTGTTCGGCGTGAAAGCCAAGCATTCCGTGGAGGGGCTAGCGATTACCTGTTAGATTGGAGCCTTTGCTATTTGGTGCGACTGTGTGCCATCCAATTTTCCATATCCGGAGCATGCCGTGACCGAGCCTTGGGTATCCGTCGAACAGGTCGCCGAACACTTGGGCGTCACGCGCGATTCCATCTACCGCTGGATCGACCGCAAGCACCTGCCCGCGCACCGCGTCGGGCGGCTATGGAAGTTCAAGCTGTCCGAAGTGGATGAATGGGTGCGCGCCGGGGGCGCAGATGAAGAACAACGCAGCGATGGCCAGACGCCATCGCGCAAAGATTGAGGGGATGGGCTGAATGCCAACATTGAACTGGATCGGCAAAGACGCCGTCGTCAAACACCACAAAGACGTGCCGTTCCGCCTGCTGGAGCCGGTGCCGGAACTCTCCTGCGGCCCGGCGGATGCCGGGAACCTCTTCGTGCAGGGCGACAACCTGCACGCGCTCAAGGCGCTGC
>JAFEGC010000464.1 GCA_018240265.1 Pseudomonadota bacterium
CAGCGCATCGCCGTCCGCCTCGTCGACGCACACTGGCGACGACGAATCACTGCCAGCAACTGCGGGCGGAAAGGAGGCTTGGGTTGCCGCACGATCAATCATCGGCTGATCGATCGGTGCCGGCCCATTCAGGAGTTCCGCTGCGAGTTCCGGCTTTGCAATATGCAATTGCTGCAACCCTCGGAGTGCAGTCAATCCGGTAACGCGACCGTCCCTAAGCGCGGACACCAGGATCGCAGGCATGTTGTCGATCGCGGCATAGGCCGTGACCCAAGTTCTACTCTTCCCGAGCGACTTGGCCAACTCGGCATGGGTGATGCCGGTAGCGAGTTCGGCCGACACAACACGATAGATTTCCCAAGGGCTCAAGGCCTCGCGCTGGATGTTCTCGACCAGTTGCGCATGCGCATTCAGATCATCGCGCACGATGACGTCGATGGTTGACCAGCCGAGCTGACGCGCGGCACGCCAGCGTCGTTCCCCGGAAATCAGCAGGTAACCATCGTCGTGAGTCCGTACGACGGGCGGCTGGATGATGCCGACCGACTGGATGCTCTCGGCGAGCTCGGACAGGGCCTCTTCATCGAAGGTTTTGCGCGGCTGGTTCGGATCCGGTCTGATCGAATTCACGGCGACCGTGCGCAAGCCCTTGCCTCTGCTGCTTTCCTGCTCATCGAGCAGCGAGCTGATCTTGTCCAGTTCAGAAAAATCATACGCCATGTGACAGTCCTCCCATTTTTTCGATGATGTGCGCGAGCACAGCCTGCATCTCCTGGCTTGCGTCGCGAGCGGATGTCTTGCGAATTGCCCATACCGGCTTCTTGGCACTCGCCGCCTCGCCGATGGTGGTTCGCTGCGTGATTACCTTGCGAATGACCCGATCCGAGTGCTTCTGGAGAACTTCGACCAAGTTGGCTTTTTGCGCCGGGCTGTGCGCATCGACCCGACTGGGCAGCATTCCCAGGAATTGCAGACCGGGATTCAGCTTCTGGCGGATGCCGTAGATAGTCTTCAACATCGCCGCGATGCCGTCGAAGCTGTAGGCCTGAAGTTCGATCGGGGAGATGACGTAGTTCGCAGCGGTGACAGCCGCCATCATGCGCAGACCGAGTGCGGGCGCCGTATCGATAAGGCATAGGTCAAATCGCGACGAGTCTGCGAGACGCCGGACCTGATGGACGAAGGCTTGGGCTGCGTCCAGCCTGCCACGATCAATTTCGATCAGGTCGCTGTCGGCACCGATCAAGGTGATGCGGTGCTCGGGCTTCTGCTTCAGATCGATCGATTGAGGCCCGAACAGCACGGACGCGACGATGTCGCTCGCGAACGCTTCCAAGCTGCTGCTGGTGTTGCACTGCGGGTCCAGATCGATGACCAGCACCCGGTTTCCGGCTTCGGCTGCGTAGTGCGCCATGTGCACCAGCAGGGTCGTCTTTCCCACGCCGCCTTTCTGATTGGCAACGACGAGTGTTTTCATCGTGGTGAGCTCCAGCCGAGGGTGGCCGTCGCGTCCCGAGGACGCGACGGCCGATCAACGGCAACGTGTGGGCTTATCGGGAGGAGCGCTTCTTGCGGGTCGGCTCGATGGCGATCATCGATCCCTGTACAGGCCATTCGCCCGTCAGACGCGCCAAGGTTTCGAACGCCGCGTCCTCGGCCGCATACCAGGCACTCACCGCCAGAACCTGCGGCATGATTTCCGCAATTTCCGCTTCATCATCGAGGTCGTTCAGATCGACCGTCGCGCTGAAGGCATCCTCGACGGTCACCCTGCGCTTTTCCAGCTCTTCCTCCGCAGCTTTCGTCGCGGTGGCAATCTGCTCGTCGGTCCCTGGCACGTACCAAAGCGAAAGTTTCACAAGCTCTCCTTCTGCCCATGCGCAGCGCACGTTAACGGATCAGCGCGCCGGCGCAAGCAAGTATCAATGGATTTCGCAGGTCCACGTCGGGGTTCCCGACCGGATCCCGTGAACTTTGCTTCGGACGCTCAAGCCTCAGCCTTCGCATCA
>JAFEGC010000465.1 GCA_018240265.1 Pseudomonadota bacterium
ACAGGAGGCGATATGCAGCGCCACAAATGAAAAGGCCCCTGACGGGGCCTTTTTGATCTTGGGGATTCCGCGGCGAATGCCACTAACCACCGAAACCTGACAGTTCGAAGGTTAGGCCCGCATCACCTGCAGGTCAAGCGTTAGCCGGAATACCCCCGCTTTTTCAATAAATCGTCTGTATGGGCGAGGGAATAGTTATGTCGATGAAAAGCTCCCAGGATCCACGCTCGATCTTAGTCCGGGAAAAATACTTCAGCCTGCGGCCCAAGGCACTGGAGCGCTGGCTATGGCGCCAACCCCTGCCGCCTGCAGCCGAGCGCGTATTCTGGCTGCACTGGGAGGAGGGCATGCGTCGCGGCGACTGGTGCAGCGAACTGAGCTTGCGGCAAGTGGCCCGAGAAAGCTGCCTCGATGCCAGCACCGTCACCCGTGCGTACCAGGCCCTCAAGGGCCGGGGCCTGATCCGGCGCGAAGACCCCGGTCGAAACCCGCTCAACCCGTTCCAGCAGGCCATTGCCATCACGGAGGTCTTGCTGCCGCGCGAGCTGTTGACGCAACTGCAGCATATTCCCAACCGGAGCCGCCGCGCTGATCGAACGGCCGCCGCGACCATGCAGACGGCACAGTCTCCAACCGCATCGGCCTCCGTCCAAACCGCGCTGCCGCCAGCCGCACCAGCACCGGTCAGCGCCGTTTCGTCGCTGTCCCGGGCCGAGTCGGCAACGCTGCTCGGCAAGCTATCCGAGGCCGAGCGAGCCGCTTTCTTCCTGGCTTCGCGCAACCGCGTAACCTCGATGCACTTCGACGCTGAGACCCGATTCGATGCGGCGGAACAGGCGAAGTTACGGGAGTTGCTGGCCACGCTGGCGACCGACTCGGCGCGAGGCAGGCTGGCTCCAGCGGGGGAGGGGCAAACCGCAGTTGCTCGGGCTGCCGCGCCCTTGAGCCTACGTCGATTGTCACCGCTGGAAGCGGCGCGACTACGTCGCGGCATCGTCCAACAGGCCGGCACGCCACAATCGGCTGAGCTGTTTCGCCAGGCACTGTGGTCGGTGGAGGAGGGAGCGCTACGTCGTTTCGCCACACCGCTTGCCATCAACATCGCGTTGAAGAAAATCCGGGAAGGTCAGTGGAGCCGCCCGCATCGCATGCCGCCCAACTGGCTGCGGTTCGCAGCACCCGAGACCTGCAGCGCCGCATGAGGAAGAAGGATTCATGCAGTTATTTTAGAAATTCGAGAATAGGGCAGGGTAGCGCTCTCGTGGAACAACGCGTGGAACATTTCTTGAGTTAAGTTAATGAAAATATCGGAGAAAGATCCTTTGGCGGGCCTGCTTTTCGAGCATTTATCCTTACTGGCCACACTGAAGCGGAAAGCTTTTCGCTTGCTGCTACACTGGGTTTATGTACCCGCCGAAAGTCAGCGATCGCGCCGTGCGCGGCTTGATCCGCGAGTTGAGCCAGGGCCGAGTGTTTCCTTCCGGCGCGCATCTGCGTGCCGAGCTTGCCCGACGCTTCGGTTGTCGCGGCGGTGTGCGGCGCATCTACGCCTTGCTGGCGCAGGAGCGCCGAGAGCGGAGCGATGCGGGGCATGGGAACGCCGTTCGTCGGTCCGTGGACATCGACCCGACGGCAGCGTCGCAAATCGCCGCGCTGCGCGCCCAATTGGAACTGGCTCGCGAGCGTGAGGAATCTCATCAATCGCGCTGGGCAGCGGAAATCGATCGGCTGCGTCTGCGGCTTACGGCCCTCGAACCGCTTGCCGCGGAAGCAGTTCAGCTACGCGAGATCAACATGCTGCTGCGCCATCGGCTTCAAGCAGCCGAGCTGCGCGTGTCGCAGCTCGAGCAGCAACTGTTCGTGATGCAGGAGACGGGCAGGGCAGGCGAGTAATCGGCGCTGCTCACGCAGCAACCGCCGAAATATCAGTGGAGTTTGAGCACCTTGCCCGGATGCCGGCCCGTCGGCTTGCCGTTTTCGATCACCCACTCGCCGCCGACCATGG
>JAFEGC010000466.1 GCA_018240265.1 Pseudomonadota bacterium
GCCGAGTCACGGATCCGCCGCGAAACCATCGCGGCGGAGGACGTGCTGCACGACCTCGGCGTCTTCTCGATGATGTCCTCTGATTCGCAGGCGATGGGCCGCGTGGGGGAAGTCGTGCTGCGCACCTGGCAGACGGCCCACAAGATGCGGGTTCAGCGCGGGTCGTTGGCCGGCGATCCGGCCAATGCCGACAACGCGCGCGTCAAGCGCTACATCGCCAAGTACACGGTCAATCCCGCGATCACGCACGGCATTTCGCACCTGGTCGGCTCCATCGAACCCGGCAAGCTCGCAGACCTCGTTTTGTGGTCACCCGCGTTCTTCGGAGTCAAGCCGAACCTCGTCATCAAGGGGGGCATGATCGCGCTGGCCCCGATGGGCGACCCGAACGCGTCGATCCCAACCCCGCAGCCGGTGCACTACCGGCCGATGTTTGCCGGCATGGGCAGAGCCATTTCGACGTCGGTGACGTTCGTATCGCAGGCGGCGCTCGACGAGCCATACCTCGGCCGGCTCGGGCTCGTCAAGCCGCTGGTCGCGGTCAGAGGCACTCGCGCGCTGCGCAAGCACGACATGATCCACAATGGCCAGACGCCGGTGCTGGAGGTCGACCCTGAGACCTACGAGGTGCGTGCCGATGGCGAACTGCTGACGTGCGAGCCGGCGCGCGAGTTGCCGATGGCGCAGCGTTACTTCCTGTTCTGAGCAGACGATGGATACGCCCAGCGCTACCCTGCGGATCGAGTCGCGCGCGGAGCCCGGCGCGACCGCGGCGGACTGTGTTCGTCTCGGCTTCGCGGAGCGATGCCGGTCCCGACTGATCGCGCGCCTTGACGGCGGCGCTGAGGTTGCTATCGCCCTGCCGCGCGGCGCTCCGCTGCGGCATGGTGACCGGCTGGCGACGACCGACGGGCGCATCATCGAAGTCATAGCGGTGGCGGAGCCGTTGCTGCACGCCGAGTCATCCGATCCTCGGCTGCTGGCCCGGGCTGCCTACCACCTCGGCAACAGGCACGTCGCGGTGGAGGTAGGGAATCACGCGCTGCGGGTGCTCGCCGACGCGGTCATAGAGCGCATGCTGCGCGGGCTCGGCCTCGAACCGCAGCGCCTCGACGCACCCTTCGAGCCCGAGGCCGGCGCTTACGGCGAGGCGCATCGGCACGAAGGCGACACTGCGCGGATCGCGCCCGTGATCCACGAGTTCCGGGCGCGCTGACCGTGGCGCTGCTGCCCGCACTTCTGCAGCTGGTCAGCCCTGCGCTGCCGGTGGGCTCCTACAGCTACTCACAGGGCCTCGAATGGGCGGTCAGCGCCGGCCTCGTCCGCGACGAGGGCAGTGCCGGCGAGTGGATAGGCACCGTGCTTGAGCACGGCGTGGCGGCATGCGATGCGACGGTGGTCGCTGAGCTGATGCGCGCCTGGGCTGATGACCGGGAGATCGATGTAGCGCGCATCAATGAATTCTTCGTCGCCAGCCGCGAGTCGCGCGAGCTGCACGCCGAGACCCTGCAGATGGGGCGCTCGATGCTCGACGTGCTCCGAGATGTAGACGACTTGCCGCCGCCGACGTGGCGACTGCTCGTGCGGCTGCGCGATAGCAATGGCGTAGCCTATCCGACCGCCTGGACTGCCGCCGCCGCGAGCCGGCGAATCTCCGTCCCGGACGCTGTCACCGGCTTCCTGTGGGCATGGCTGGAGAATGCGGTCCTGGCCGCGATCAAGTGCGTGCCACTCGGGCAACGGGCGGGCCAGCGGCTGCTGTCGCGGTTCGGTGAGCGAATCCCGGCGCTCACCTCCGCGGCAACCGTCCGCCAGCTGGATGATTGCCGCAACCTCCTGCCGGGGCTTTCACTCGCATCGATGCAACATGAAACCCAGTACACCCGACTCTTCCGCTCCTAGCGCCTTACGCCTCGGGCCGCTGCGCGTCGGCATCGGCGGCCCTGTGGGCTCGGGCAAGACGGCGTTGACGCTCGCGTTGTGCCAGGCGCTGCGCGAGCGCTG
>JAFEGC010000467.1 GCA_018240265.1 Pseudomonadota bacterium
GCATCGGGCCGTGACCCGTGCGGTCCGCGGAAAGCGCGACGCCCCGGCTGACCACGACCCGCTGCGAACGCGCGGGATTGGCATTGGCGGCCCAGCGGTTCAGATGGCCGCGACCACCGCGATCTCGACCTTGAACTCCGGCGTCGCCAGCTTCGCCTCGACGGTGGCGCGCGCCGGCGTGTGGCCGACCGCCACCCATTGATCCCACACCGCGTTCATTTGCGAAAACGTGTTCATGTCGGCCAGCCAGATGTTGGCCGACAGGATGCGGGTCTTGTCGGTGCCGGCCTTGGCCAACAGCGCATCGATCTTCGCCAGAATAGCGGCGGTCTGTTCGCCCACCGTCCCGCCGTGATCCGCCACCTGTCCTGCCAGAAATACCAGCGAGCCCGCCTTGACGGCCTGGCTCATGCGCGGCCCGACGCCGATGCGTTCGATGTTCATATGGCTCCCGTGATGTGCGCTGGCAGCATGCCCGCGCCGTTGACCGGATCATGATACTGCGAACACAATATTCCCATGAAGAAAACCTGGACCGGCGTGTTCCCGGCGATGACCACACAGATGCGCCAGGACCAGTCCCTGGATCTGGACGCCACTTCCCGCCACATCGAGGTCATGATCGACAGCGGCGTATCTGGCCTCATCATGCTGGGTTCGCTGGGCGAGAACATCACGCTCACGCGCGATGAAAGACTAGCGGTGATGCGCGCCGCCGTGGAGGCGGCGGATGGCCGCGTCCCCGTGCTCTCAGGCGTGGCCGAGTGCAGCACCGCCGCCGCCTGCGAGTATGCCCGCAACCTCGAGCGCCTCGGCGCCGACGGGTCCATGCTGCTGCCCGCCATGGTGTATCGCGCCGATGCGCGCGAGACCCTGGCGCATTACCGCAGCGTGGCGCGGGCCACGGACCTGCCCATCATCTGCTACAACAATCCACTCGCCTACACCGTGGACATCACGCCGGCCATGTTCGAGCAGCTGGCGAACCTCGATAACCTGGTCGCCATCAAGGAATCCTCCGGCGACGTGCGCCGCATCACCGACCTCATCAATCGCCTGGGCGATCGCTACACGCTGTTCTGCGGCGTCGACGACCTGGTGCTGGAGAGCGTCATGCTGGGCGCGCGCGGCTGGATCGCCGGCATGGGCCTGGCGTTCCCGGCGGAAAACCAGCGGCTGTGGGAGTTGGCCGTCGCCGGCGAATGGCGCCGGGCGCGCGAGCTGTATCGCTGGTTCACGCCGCTCCTGCACTTGGACATCCCGGTCAAGTTCGTCCAATACATCAAGCTGGCGGTGCAGGAGGCCGGGCTCGGCCGGGAATGGGTGCGCGCGCCGCGCCTACCGATCACCGGCGCCGAACGCAAGCGCATCCTGGACATCATCCACCACGGTCTTGCCACGCGGCCGCTGGCGCGCAAGCGGCGCCGATGAGCGCCGCTCGCGCGCGCCGGCTGCGAGTCATCGACTCGCACACGGCGGGCGAGCCCACGCGCGTGCTCATCGAGGGCGCGCCCGCGCTGCCGGGCGAGCTGCCGGCGAAGCTGGTGCGGCTGCGCGATGAGCACGACTGGCTGCGCCGCGCGCTGATCCTGGAACCACGCGGCTCGGAGGTGCTGGTGGGCGCGGTGCTCACCGAAGGCATCAGCCCCGGCGCCGCGGCCGGCGCGGTGTATTTCAACAACGTCGGCTATCTCGGCATGTGCGGCCACGGCACCATCGGCCTGGTGGCGACACTCGCCCACCTGGGCCGCATCGCGCCCGGCGATCTGCGCATCGACACACCGGTCGGCACGGTGCGCGCGCGGCTGCATGAGTCGGGCGAGGTCAGCGTGTTCAACGTACCAGCCTATCGACACGCCAAGGCCCGCCGCGTGGACGTGCCGGATGTCGGCGCCGTCAGCGGCGATGTGGCCTGGGGCGGCAACTGGTTTTTCATCTGCAACGATCACGGGCTGCCACTGGATGCCGCACATATTCCCGACCTGACCTGCGCGGCGCTCGC
>JAFEGC010000468.1 GCA_018240265.1 Pseudomonadota bacterium
GGCGCCCGCTGGCCTGGAACCAATGGCCCGAGATCACCTGGAAGGATGCACGCGCGCCGGCGCACATCGGCGATGTGCCGCACACCTGGATTGCCGCCGAATACGTGCTGGCGCTACGGAGCCTGTTCGCCTACGAGCGCGAGCATGATGAGACGCTGGTGATCGGCGCAGGCCTCGATGCCGAGTGGCTGCAGGGCGAGGGCGTGCGTGTGCAGGACATGTCGACGCGCTACGGCCCGTTGAGCTATCAATTGCAGCGCCGCGAGGACGGCGCGCTCCTGTGCCGCATCGATGCGGCGCCGGCCGTGCGACTGGTGCTGCGGCCGCCGCTGCCCAAGCCGATAACCGAGGTTCGCGCTATCACCGGCGCCGGCCAGTGCGCCGGCGCGGCGGAGGTTCTGGTGGGGCGGGTGCCGGCGCAGATTGTGATCGTGGCCTAAATGACGCATGTGCCGATCGCAAAACGACCGCGATCGCTCACAATCACGAATGCAGATCGGCGTCGGCGCAATCCGGTGAAAAGTATTGGGCGATTGGTTGATCGTCCTAAGGTTCGAGGATTTCAACGGTTGGAAAGTAGGAGGCGTATCGATTCGGATCTCGGGTGAGAATTTTCATCCCCTGTACGGCGGCATGAGCGCCGATATAGAAATCGGGCAATGGACCGGTCTTTGATCCGCTCCGACGACGATAGGTGAGGAAAGCCTTGCCGGCCAGGAAAGCAGCCTCCCAGGGCAGTGGATCCCGGCGAAAGTCCGTTCCGAGAAATTCATCCAGAAGTTCGATGCTCTGGATGCCAATGGACAACTCTGCGTAGATGATGGAATTGATCACCAACGCCGCACTGTTTGCTATAGCGGCGATGGCTGTTGCCGACCGAGCCTCCCAGATCGGATCTTGTGTGTGAACATCCAACAAAATGTTGGTGTCGATGAGAACCGCCGCCATGTCGACTCCAGGTGCAATCCAGGATCGGTGATGCGGGAATGCTAGCCAGGTCAGTCGCCGCGCGTCAGCGCCATGAGTTCATCCGTAGTCATCGTGCTGCGCGTGGCGCGTCGCGCGACATGGCGTAGACGGGTGACGATGGCCTCACCTCGACTGGGCCGTTTCATCGCACCTCTACCGTGGACCTTCTCCAGAACGACCTGGCGTTTACGCAGGACGAAACGGACCTCGGTAAACAGGCGTTTCGGATCGTCCAGCAGCGGCCGGAAGCCATATCGAACATAGAAGGCAGCCGCTCGCTCATTCAATGCGTCGGCATAAAGGCCAGCACCGCCAATTTCGGCGATCGAGCGGCGGGTCCGCTCGATGGCATCCACTAGCAATAGCTCACCGATCCGGCGCCCCTGTACGATGCGGTCCACCGCAAGTCGTCCCAAAAGCAGACAAGGCAAGCGCCTGGGAAACTTGCGGCCAGGCGGGAAATGGGTGGTATCCACCTGAGCTGGGAGCAGCGCATAGTACCCAAGCACACGCTTAGGCTCTTGGTCTTCAACGATCACGCGAGTCCGCGCGAAGTTCTTCTCCTGCTGTTGCAGCGCCATCCGCTGCAGCCATTCATTCAGAGACGATTCTCCGCAGTCGAACTGCTTGCGATCATGTTGTCTAGCCAGGAGTGCGATTTGAAGCGCCACCGAATGCTTCCTTGTAACGCTTCATAGCCGCACGGAGCTTGGCGTTCGGCGGGGATGGATCATCGAGCGACTCCAGGATCATCCTGGCATCACGGGCCGAAGGCATGATGACTCGCTCGTGTTCGATGACACGATCGGCTTCTTTCAGGGCCGCCTGAAGCACGAATTGATTGATTGTAGCCCCGACGAGTTCAGAGGCCTCTTCCAGGCGCGCATGCACTTCCTTCGACACCCGGGTGTTGATACGCGCACGGGCTGAGTCAACGTGACCTCGACGTGCAGCAGCAGAACGCATCAGCATGTCTCCCATCCTATATGACGCCATTTTGGCGCCACTATCTAGGAATCGCAAGGTGGAT
>JAFEGC010000469.1 GCA_018240265.1 Pseudomonadota bacterium
AACCCCTGACCCAACGTCTGTTATCAGACGTTGGGTCAGGGGTTTTGTTTTGCCTGAAATAAGCGCGCTAACCCAATGATTTTCAAGTTCGACTGATCAGGGTTTTCAGGACGAGACTGTATACTTGTACAGTTACTCCATCTTGCCTATGCTTTGCGGCATGCCGTTGTCGCAGCCCATCACCTCTCCCGCGCTTCACGAGTTACTGAACCGCACTTCGCAGCTCTGGCGCGGCACACGAAACACTCGCACCCGAATCCTCGCCAGCGGGAACGCGCAACTCGATGCCGTGCTGCCCGGCGGCGGCTGGCCGGTGGGCGCGCTCATCGAACTGCTGCATGCGCAGGCGGGCATCGGTGAGCTGCGTCTGATCCTGCCGGCGCTGCGCAGCTTGCAGCACGCGCATCGGCGCATCGTGTTCGTCCGACCGCCCTACCAGCCTTATGCGCCCGCGCTGTCGCGCGCGCAGCTCTGTCTCGAGCAGCTATTGTTCATCGATGCGCCCGACGATGCGCAGGCACGCTGGGCGGCCGAGCAGGCGTTGCGCTGCGGCGCCGCGGGCGCCGTATTGCTGTGGAGCGAGACCACCGAAGATCGCAACCTGCGGCGCCTGCAGCTCGCCGCCGAGACGGGCCAGGCGCTGGCGTTTCTATATCGATCGCCCGATGTGCTGCGTCAGCCCTCGCCGGCCGCGCTGCGCATCGCGCTCCAACCGGGAGAAGCTGACGATGCGCTGAACGAAGCCACGCTGCTGCGTGCACAGGTCGTGAAAGCGCGCGGCGGGCATCATGCACAAGTGCAAATCCATCTATCGTGAGACTTGGTTCGTCAACACAGTGGCCACTGCTGCGTTAGAGTTTCAGCCATCGCGAAACTCCAAGGAACCCGCATGCGTTACATATCGGCGCTCGTGACCACCTCACTGCTCATCGGCTCCCTGTCGGGTTGCGTCGTGGAGCCTGCCCGCGTGCGAGTGCGCGCACCCGCGATCGAAATATCCGAAGTCATCGTCTCGCGGCCGCCACCGCCACCGCGCGAAGAGCCGATCCCGCCGCCGCCGCGCGGACCCGTGGAAATGTTCGCGTGGCAGCCTGGACACTGGCATTGGGACGGTCGTGAATACAACTGGAAACCCGGCCACTACGAAAAGCGCCCGGCGCGCGAAGCGCAGTGGGTTCCGCATGCCTGGGTGCCGCGTGGCAACCAGTGGGTGTTCGTGCCGGGGCATTGGGCATATCACTAGACTGCACCGGCAACTGTTGCCGCGTCATGACCGGTGTTCAACTCGATTGCATCGGTCGATGCGATGCTTCGGCTGATTTCAGTCAGAGCCGCGTCGCTCACTCATGAGGGGATTACGGACCTGGAGTGAGCCAAAACGGCTGAAATCCCGGTCTGCACTCAACAGCTCGCGCACGTTCGCATGAATGCAGAGTGCGGCGATGCGCACGTCGTGAACGCGAGGCCCGCTGACCCGTGACTCGATCAATAACCGTGTCAGCGTGTTCCGGTATCCGTCGCTTTCGGCAAGCAGTACCAGGCTGGGAGATTCGAGCCACGAATCGACCTGCTCCAGCGCGTCTTTCATGGAACTGGGAGGTGAGTAGATGCGTTGATGAGTCACGATGGCCAGAAACTCGTGAATGCATGGCCAGGGGATCGCCCATACGGAAGGACTCTCGGCAAGCTCTCGAATGCAAGCCGCCGCACTGCGATGCCATGGGCTATCGCGGCGATGTGCGTAGACCAGCAGGTTGGTATCGACGGCAATCAACCGCCATGCCCTTCATACGTCAGGGCACGAATCTGCTCCCACGACAGCATGGCCGCCTCCGGTTGCAGTCCATTGCCAGGAACGGATGCATCCCGCAGTCTGAATGGCAGCCGCCTATCCCGGTGTTCAGCCAGTACCAGCTTCAGGCCTTGTTCCACCAAGACGCGCAGCGTGACCTTTTCCTTGCGTGCAAGTGCTTTGGCTTCC
>JAFEGC010000046.1 GCA_018240265.1 Pseudomonadota bacterium
CAGGGTCTGCATGCTGCAGGCGAAGGACAGGCGGATGTAGCCCGGGGCGCCGAAGCCCGTCCCCGGCACTACCGCGACGCCGGCCTCGGCCAGCAGATACTCGGTGAACGCGTTGTCATCGGCGAAGCCCAGCCGGCGCATTGCGGCGGTGACATCCGCGAAGGCGTAGAACGTGCCGGCGCCGGGTTTGCAGGCGACGCCCGGCAGCCCATTCAGGCCGGCCACCAGGAAATCGTGCCGCTGCCGATAGGCGCGGTTCATTTCCGCGACGCAGGACTGATCCGAGTTCAGCGCCACCGTGGCCGCGCGCTGCGACATGCTTGGCGGGTTGGAAGTGGACTGGCCCTGCACAGTGGCCATGGCGGTGACGATCTCCGCCGGTCCGCCGCAGTAACCGATGCGCCAGCCGGTCATCGCATAGGCCTTGGAGTGGCCGTTGATGGTGACCGTGCGCTCGTACAGATGCGGATTGGCCTGCGCGAAGCTGGTGAAGGGCTCGTTTGCCCAGTAGATGTGCTCGTACATTTCATCCGATCCGATGACGATCTGCGGATGCTCGGCCAGCACCGCGCCGAGCGCCTGCAACTCCGCCCGGCTGTAGGCGGCGCCGGTGGGGTTGCTCGGGCTGTTGAGCAGCAGCAGCCGTGTTCGCGGGGTGATCGCGGCGCGCAACTGCGCGGGGGTGATCTTGAATCCCTGATCCAGGCCCGCAAATACCGTCACGGGCTTGCCGTCCGCGAGCAGCACCATGTCGGGATAGGACACCCAGTAGGGCGCCGGGATGATGCACTCATCGCCCGGGTTGAGCACGGCGGCGCACAAATTGAAGCAGGTCTGTTTGGCTCCGCAGGACACGATGATCTGCTGCCGCGTGTAGGTCAGGTCATTCTCGCGCTTGAACTTGGCGATGATGGCATCTTTGAGTTCGGGCGTGCCGTCCACAACGGTGTAGCGCGTGACTCCCTTGCGGATGGCCTCGATCCCGGCCTCGGCGATGTGCGCCGGCGTGTCGAAATCCGGCTCGCCGACGCCCAGCGAGATGATGTCCCTGCCTTCGGCCTTGAGCTTGGCGGCGCGGGCAGTGACGGCGAGGGTGGGAGAGGGTTTGACTTTCTGGACGCGCTGGGAAAGCTGGACGGGCACGAGCGGCGGACCTGCGAAATTTTTGACGCGCGCAGTGTACGTAAATCGGCCCGCGGGCGCCAAGCGCGTTGCATTCGATAGGGCATGAGGGACAATCCAGGCATGAACTTCCAGCTCTCGGGCGAATACCGGCCGGCCGGCGATCAGCCGCAGGCCATCCAGCAACTGGTGTCGGGATTGCAGGACGGGCTCGCGCACCAGACACTGCTCGGCGTCACCGGATCGGGCAAGACCTTCACCATCGCCAACGTCATCGCCCAGGTGCAGCGGCCGACCATGATCCTGGCCCACAACAAGACGCTGGCCGCGCAGCTCTACGGCGAGTTCCGCGAGTTCTTTCCGAAGAACGCGGTGGAGTACTTCGTCTCCTACTACGACTACTACCAGCCCGAGGCTTACGTGCCGTCCTCGGACACGTACATCGAAAAAGATTCCTCGATCAACGAGCACATCGAGCAGATGCGCCTGTCGGCCACCAAGGCCCTTCTGGAACGGCCCGACGCGATCGTGGTGGCAACCGTGTCGGCGATCTACGGCCTGGGCGACCCCAAGGCCTATCTCAGCATGGTGTTGCACCTGTCGCGCGGCGATCCGCTGGACCAGCGCAAGCTCCTGCGGCGGCTCGCCGACATGCAGTACACGCGCAACGAGGTGGATCTGCACCAGGGCACGTTTCGGGTGCGCGGCGATATCATCGACATCTTCCCGGCCGAATCCGAGCGCGAGGCGGTGCGGGTGGAGCTGTTCGACGATACGGTGGAGAGCCTGCAGCTTTTCGATCCGCTCACCGGCGAGGTGCTGCGCAAGCTCCCGCGGCTGACCATATTTCCATCCACGCACTACGTTACGCCGCGCGAGCGCGTGCACAGGGCCGTGGAGGAGATCCGCGAGGAACTGCGCTCACGGCTCGCGGACCTGCACGCCGCCGGCAAGCTGGTCGAGGCGCAGCGCCTGCAACAGCGCACCGCCTTCGACTTGGAGATGATGAACGAGCTGGGGTATTGCTCGGGCATCGAGAACTATTCACGCTACCTGTCCGGGCGCCGGACCGGCGAGCCGCCGCCTTGCATGTTCGACTACCTGCCGCCGAATGCGCTGCTGATCATCGACGAAAGTCACCAGACCGTCCCGCAGCTCGGCGCCATGTACCGCGGCGACCGTTCGCGCAAGGAAACGCTGGTGGAGTATGGTTTCCGGCTGCCCTCGGCGCTGGATAACCGGCCGCTGCGGTTCGATGAGTTCGAGCGCATGGCGCCGCAGACCATCTACGTCTCCGCCACGCCCGGACCGTACGAACTCAAGCATTCGGGCCAAGTGGTGGAGCAGGTGGTGCGGCCGACGGGCCTGGTCGATCCGGAAGTCGATGTCAGGCCGGTGCGGGCGCAGGTGGATGACCTGCTGTCCGAAATCCGCCTGCGCGTGGCGCGGCGGGAGCGGGTGCTGGTGACCACGCTCACCAAGCGCATGGCCGAGGATCTGACCGAGTACCTGCACGAGCACCAGGTCAAGGTGCGCTACCTGCACTCGGACATCGACACGGTGGAGCGCTCCGAAATCATCCGCGACCTGCGCTTGGGCAAGTTCGACGTCATCGTCGGCATCAACCTGCTGCGCGAGGGTCTGGACATGCCGGAGGTGTCGTTGGTGGCCATCCTCGATGCTGACAAGGAAGGCTTCCTGCGTTCCGAAGGCTCGCTGATCCAGACCATCGGCCGGGCGGCGCGCAACATCCACGGCAAGGCCATCCTGTACGCAGATACGCGCACCGGCTCGATCGAGCGCGCGCTGGCCGAGACCGAGCGCCGCCGGGCCAAGCAGCTGGAGTTCAATCGCCTCCACGGCATCACCCCGCGCGGCATCGTCAAGGGAGTCACGGACGTGATGGAGGGGGCACGGGATGCCGGTATCGCCGAACCGGCCAGCGCCGCCTCCGCCGTTGCGCCGGAACAGGCGGTCAAGCGCATCAAGAAGCTGGAAACGGAGATGTTCAAGCTCGCCAAGAATCTGGAATTCGAGCAGGCGGCGCGCCTGCGCGATGAGATCCAGCGCCTGCGCTTGGCCGCGTTCGGGGTGCCAGAAAAGCGGGCGGGTTGATGTAACATAATTTATTCAATTCGCGCCGTTCGTCACACTGCCGTCCGGGGACAGTGAGCTAGACTAGGTTCCTATGGCCAAGGTGCAAGAGTCCGAACCATTGCCGGAAGTCGACCTGGACAAGACCGACGAACTGCCGGTCCTGGACATGATGAAGTTGTCGGCGCCGGATATGGACCCGGCGACCTTGGCGCGCCTGGATTCCGCGTCCACCACCTCCGATACCGATCGTCAGCCCCGCGTCGATCTGCCCGCGCTCATTGACAGCGTGCAGCAGGCGGAGGCGCGTATCGCACAGCAGGCCGCGCATCAGGAGACGCTGGAACGTGATCTGAAATCCGCGCGCGATCGGATCGAGGAGTCGGCGCGCGAGATGCTGCGGCTGGGCGGCGAGGCGCAGGCGCTGCGCACCACGCTCGGCGCGCGCGAGGATGCCTTGGCGCAGGCATTGCACACGGTCGGCGAACGCGATCATTCCGTGGCGGAACTGCGCCGCCAACAGAGCGAGCTGCAGCAGAGAATTGCCGAGGCGGCGCAAGCTACCGCCAAACTCAAATCGGAGTTCGCGGCCAATGAGTCGTTCCTGCAGGACGAACACGAGGCCACGCGTACCCGTCTCACCGATGAACTGATCGCCACCCGTACCCAACTGAGCGAGGAGTTGGCGCAGACGCGCACGAAACTGGGCCGGGAGCTCGGCGAGGCGCGCTCGCAGATCGAAGCGGGACAGCGGGAGTTGCAGAGCGCGCAGAACGCCATCGCCGATCTGAATGCGCGCATGGCGCAGGGCGAGCAGGCGCTGGCAATTGCGCAGCGCGAAGCCGCCTTGTTCAAGCGACAGTCCACGGAATTCCTGGAAAATCTGCGTTCGCAGGAATGGCGCCGCCATCATGGCGAGAGCCTGTTCCGCGAGATGGATTCGCGCCTGGCCGCGGTCCAAACCGAGAGCGAGAAGTTCGCGGCCCAGGCCGGCGCGTTGAGCAGCCAGCTCGCCGAGGCTCAAGCTCAATCCGAGGCGCAGGTCCGCAGCATCTGCGCCCTGGAAAGCTCGCTGGCCAAGAGCGAGGATACCGTGCGGCGGCAGGAAGCAGCGCTGCAGAGCGTCGAGCAAACTCGCCAGAATCAGATCCGCGAACTGGAGCAAAGCCGTCAGCATCTCGCGCGTGAGCTGGAGCAAAGCCGTGCCCGGCTATCCCAGACCGAACAGCAGCTGCAAGCCGCCCTGGCCGCGGCCGAAGCGCAGCGGCAGCAGGCCCAGGCCAGCGCCGAGCAGGAGCGGGACCGGTGGAGCGCGGAAATCGCCACCCGCGACCGTTCGCTCCAGGAGGAGCGTGAGTCCCGGGCTCAGCTGCAGACGCAGGTGGATTCGCTGCAGGCCGCGCAGGCAGAGCATCTGGCCCGCATCGCCGACATCGACCAGATGCTCAGCGGTGCGCAGCAGCAGAAGAAGCTGGATGACGAAACCCTGCAGCAGCAGGCGGCCTCCCTGGATGCCGCGCGCACCGAGCTTGCGGCTCAGCATGATCGAGTGAACCTCCTGGAAGGCGAGCTCGGTTCGGCCAGCGCACAGCTCAACGAGGTGCGCCGGCCCATCGAAGAAGCCGAAGCCGAGATTCGGCAGCTCCGGGTGGAGCTGGAGGGCAAATCCCGCGACATCGAGCAGAGCCGCGAAGAAGTCAAACACCTGCAAAACCAGCTGGAACGTTCCAAAGGAGCGCTGGAGGAGCGGGAATTCCTTATTCGCCGGCTGGAGCGCAGCGCCAACACCAGCGCGCAGGTGCTCGGACGGCTGCAATCGAGCATCGAACGCCTGGGTACCGCGCCGGTTGTGGCGCCTCCCGAGCCACCGCCCGTGGCCGCGCCGTTCGCCCCAACACTCATTCGCATCGACAACGGTCTGGCGACCACCTACGCGCTGGGGCAGCGCACGCGGGTCGGGCGTTCGCCGGAGAGCGAAATACGCATCGAGTCCTCCTCGGTCAGCCGCCACCATGCGCTGATCATCACCAGCCCGCGCCATATCATCATCGAGGATCTGAACAGCACCAATGGCGTGGCGATCAACGGCCGCAAGGTCAGCCGCCACAGGCTGAAGGATGGCGATGTCATCGTGATCGGCGACGCCCAGTTCAAGTTCGTCGATTCCGGGGCTTTATTGGCGGAGCCAAATCCGGTATCTTTCGCGCCCTCGTAAGGCGCGCTTAGCTCAGCGGTAGAGCATCACCTTGACATGGTGGGGGTCAGTGGTTCGATCCCACTAGCGCGCACCACCTGCAAGCATGTAGGGCGCGCTTGCGCTATATTGGCGCGCTTATGCCGGTCATCACCCTTCCTGATTCGAGCCAGAAGCATTTCGAGCAATCCGTGAGCGTCGCCGAGGTGGCGGCCTGCATCGGTGCCGGCCTTGCCAAGGCCGCCCTGGCGGGCCGCGTCGACGGCAGATTGGTCGATACCTCCTTTGTCATCGATCGGGATGCCTCGCTGAGCATCGTCACAGACAAGGACCCGGATGGGCTGTCGATCATCCGCCACTCCACCGCTCATCTGCTGGCGCATGCCGTGCAGGATCTGTTCCCCGACGCGCAAGTCACCATCGGGCCGGTGATCGAGGATGGCTTTTACTATGATTTTGCCTACAAGCGTCCCTTTTCCACCGAGGACCTGGCGGCCATCGAGCAACGTATGACGCAGCTCGCTGCCAAGGACCTGCCGGTCAAGCGGCGCACGTTGCCGCGGGATGCGGCGGTGGCGCATTTCAAGGACATCGGCGAGCACTACAAGGCGCAGATCATCGAGGCCATCCCGCCCGGGGAGGCCATCAGCCTTTACGGGCAGGGCAATTGGGAAGACCTGTGCCGCGGCCCGCACGTGCCCAGCACCGGCAAGCTCAAGGCCTTCAAGCTCATGAAAGTAGCCGGCGCCTACTGGCGCGGTGACTCGCGCAATGAAATGCTGCAGCGGATCTACGGCACCGCCTGGGCCAACGACAAGCAGCTCAAGGAATATCTGACCCGGCTGGAGGAAGCCGAGAAGCGCGATCATCGGCGCATCGGCCGCGAGCTGGACCTGTTCCACCTGCAGGAAGAAGCGCCGGGCGCGGTGTTCTGGCACCCCAAGGGCTGGACCCTGTTCCAGGTGCTGGTCAAGTACATGCGTGAGCGCCAGGTCGAGGGCGGCTTCCAAGAGGTCAACACGCCGGAAATCATGGACCGCGAGCTGTGGATCCAGTCGGGGCATATCGAAAAATTCGGCGAGAACATGTTCATGACCAAGACGCCGGACGAGCGCGTCTTCGCCATCAAGCCCATGAACTGCCCCGGACATGTCCAGGTGTTCAACCAGGGCCTGCGCAGCTACCGCGAGTTGCCACTGCGCCTCGCCGAGTTCGGCAAGGTGCATCGCTACGAGCCCTCGGGAGCGTTGCACGGGCTGATGCGGGTACGCGCCTTCACCCAGGACGACGCGCATATTTTCTGCACCATGGACCAGATCACCTCGGAGTCGGTGGCGGTCACCCAGCTGATTCTCAGCATCTACCGGGATTTCGGTTTCGAGGACGTGCGCATCAAGTTTTCCGATCGTCCTGCCAAGCGTGTGGGCTCGGATGAAACCTGGGATCGGGCGGAAGGCGCGCTCAAGGCCGCTGCCGCCGCGGCCGGTATCGAGACCACATTAAATCTAGGCGAGGGAGCCTTTTACGGGCCAAAGCTCGAGTTTGTTCTGAGGGATGCCATCGGCCGAGACTGGCAATGCGGCACCCTGCAGGTGGATCTGAACCTGCCGGTCCGGCTCGGCGCGCATTATGTGGGCGAGGACAGCCAGAAGCATGCGCCAGTCATGCTGCACCGCGCCATGTTTGGTTCGCTAGAGCGTTTCATCGGTATTCTCATCGAGCATCATGCTGGCAAGCTCCCCACTTGGCTTGCACCGGTCCAGGCCGTGCTCATGGCCATCACCGAGCGGCAGAACGAATACTGCGAAAAAGCGGCGGAACACTTGAGAAATCAGGGGCTTCGGGTCGAAACGGACTTGAGGAACGAAAAGGTAGGCTTTAAAATCCGCGAGCACACATTGAAACGTGTTCCTTATCTCCTGGTCGCGGGCGACCGCGAGGTAGAGGGGCACACGCTGGCCGTGCGCACGCGCAGTGGCAAAGATCTCGGCAGTATGGGGCTGGATGAGCTCGCCGCCGAGTTAGCCAAGGAGAGCGCGAGCCGCGGCCGTCATATTTTGGAGGATCGTTTATCGCAACGTCGAAGCGCGTAAGGCGTAATGAGGAAATCTCCGCACCGGAAGTGCGGGTGATCGCTGCCGATGGCAGCCAGGCCGGTGTCATGAGCCGCGCGGCGGCTCTTGACATGGCCAGCCAACAACAGCTGGACCTCGTCGAGGTTTCACCCATGGCAGTTCCGCCGGTGGTGCGGGTCATGGATTTCGGCAAGTTCCTGTTCGAGCAGAACAAGAAAGCGCACGCCGCGAAACGTAAGCAGAAACAGATCCAGGTCAAGGAAGTCAAGTTTCGTCCCGGAACGGAAGAGGCGGATTACCAGGTCAAACTGCGTAATCTCATCCGCTTCCTGTCCGAGGGTGATAAGGCCAAGGTTACCTTGCGGTTCCGCGGCCGGGAGCTCGCCCACCAGGACATCGGCAGGCGCCTTCTGGCGCGTATCGCCGAAGATCTGAGCGCTCATTCCACGGTGGAGCAAAATCCGCTGATGGAAGGTAAGCAGATGGTCATGGTGTTCGGGCCCAAAAAGAAGTGAGCGGCGGACCTTAAGCAAGTCCGTCATCCGCCTGTAGCGATGCGGGCGTCCTATTTCGGGGCGCCGCGGACATCTGCGAGCAGGGCCAAAAATTAGGAGTCGAGCATGCCCAAGTTAAAAACCAAGCGGGCTGCGGCGAAGCGTTTCGTCAAAACGGCGAGCGGCTTCAAGCGCGGTCAGTCCCATCGTCGTCACATCCTGACGAAGAAACCCAGCAAACGTAAGCGCCAGCTGCGGCGCGAGTCGCACGTGCACGAGACCGACGTCGGTCGCGTCAAGCAGATGCTGCCCAGCGCGTAATCCGCGCCTCAACACGTCAGGAGTAAACCATGGCACGAGTAAAACGTGGCGTCATCGCTGGGCGCCGGCACAAGAAAATCCTCAAGAAGGCGAAGGGCTATTTCAACGCCCGTCGCAAAGTCTTCCGTACCGCGAAGCAGGCGGTCATCAAGGCCGGCCAATATGCCTACCGCGGCCGGCGCGAGAAGAAGCGCGAGTATCGCGCGCTGTGGATCACGCGCATCAACGCGGCGGCGCGCCTGTCCGGCCTGTCCTACAGCCGTCTGATCGACGGGTTGAACAAGGCCGGTATGAGCATCGATCGCAAGGTGCTGGCCGATCTCGCCGTACACGATCTGCCGGCTTTCGCGGCGATCGCGGAGAAAGCCAAGGCATCGCTCGCGGCCTGAAGATGGCGTCGGGGCGATGAGCGCTGATCAATCGCTGGCCTCGATTCTGGAACACGCGCTGGCGGATATCGCCGCCAGCGCGGACTTGGCCGCGCTCGACGAGCAGCGCGTGCGGTTCCTGGGCAAGAAGGGCCTGCTGACCGAGCAACTCAAGATGCTGGGCGCACTGCCGGCGGCTGAGCGTCCGGCGGCCGGGCAGCGCATCAACGAGTCCAAGGAGCGTCTGCAGGCTGCGCTGGAAGCGCGCCGCACCGCGTTGGAAGCCGACAAGCTCGAACGCGAGCTGGCGGCCGGCGCCATCGACGTGACGCTTCCCGGTCGCGGCGAGGAGGGCGGCAGCGTGCACCCGGTCACCAAGGCGCGCCTGCGCATCGAGGCCATTTTCAAGCAGGCCGGCTTCCAGGTGGCCACGGGTCCGGAAATCGAGGACGACTTCCACAATTTCGAGGCGCTGAACATTCCCGCCGATCATCCGGCGCGCGCCATGCACGACACCTTCTACTTTCCCGACGGCCGGCTGTTGCGCACCCACACCTCGCCGGTGCAGATCCGCGCCATGCGCGCGATGCAGCCGCCGTTCGCGGTCATCGCGCCGGGCCGCGTGTATCGCTGCGATTCGGACATGACCCACACGCCCATGTTCCACCAGGTCGAAGGCATCGTGGTGGGCGAGAGTGTGAGCCTGGCCAACCTCAAGGCCATGCTGCTGTCCTTCGTGCAGCAGTTCTTCGAACGCCCGCTCGGGGTGCGTCTGCGGCCCTCGTATTTCCCCTTCACCGAACCCTCGGCCGAGGTGGATATCGAGTGCGTGTTCTGCGGCGGCAAGGGCTGCCGCGTCTGCAAGCACACCGGCTGGCTGGAAGTCCTGGGCAGCGGCATGATCCACCCGAACGTGCTGCGGGCTGCCAATATCGACCCCGAGCGCTGGCAGGGCTATGCCTTCGGCATGGGCATTGAGCGCCTCGCCATGTTGCGCTACGACGTCAACGATCTGCGCCTGTTCTTCGAAAACGACCTGCGCTTCCTGAAGCAGTTCCCATGAAGATCACCCATTCGTGGCTGAAAGAATTCGTCCCCTCGCTGGCGCCGCCCGCGCAACTCGCCGCACAGCTCACGCTCGCCGGTCTCGAAGTGGAATCGCTTGCGCCCGCCGCGCCGCCGTTCGAAGGCGTGGTCGTAGGCTCGGTGCTGGAAGCGGTGAAGCATCCCAACGCCGAGAAGCTGTCGCTGTGCACCGTGACCACAGACGGAACCAACCGTTTGCAGATCGTCTGCGGTGCGCCCAATGCACGCGCCGGCATCAAGGTGGCGGTGGCGATGGTGGGCGCCAAGCTTCCCGGCGAAGTCACCATCAGGCGTGCAAAGCTCCGTGGCATCGAGTCGCAGGGCATGCTGTGCTCGGCGCGCGAACTGGGACTGGGCACCGAGCACGACGGCATTCTGGCACTGGCCGCGGACGCGCCGCTCGGACAGGATCTGCGCGCGGCGCTGGATCTCGACGATACGCTGCTGGAAATCAATACCACACCGAACCGCGGCGATTGCATGAGCGTGCTGGGCATTGCGCGTGATCACCAGGCCGCCGCGGTGCGGCAGTTGCTCCGGCACACTGTTGAAGCGGTGCCAGCCGCTCACGCCGAGGAGTTTCCCGTGCGCATCGATGCGCCCGAGGGTTGCCCAGTTTTCGCCAGCCGCATCATTCGCGGCGTGAGGGCGGGTGCCGAGTCGCCGGCCTGGCTGAAGGAGCGACTGCGTCGCGTGGGCGTGAACAGCATCTCGGCGGCGGTCGATGTCACCAATTACGTGATGATGGAACTGGGCCAGCCCATGCACGCCTACGACCTTGGCAGGCTGTCGCAGGGCATTACTGTGCGCTGGGCGAGGGCCGGAGAACCGGCGCGGCTCCTGGACGGCAAGGACTACACCCTCACGGCTGATTGCCTGGTGATTGCCGACGATGCTGGTGTCATCGGACTGGCCGGTGTGATGGGCGGCCAGGACAAGGCCATCTCCGACACGACCACGGACGTGTTGTTGGAGGCCGCGCATTTCACGCCCTCCGCAATCTCGGGGCGCGCGCGGCGTTTCGGGCTGTTCACCGATGCCTCGCAACGCTTCGAGCGAGGCGTGGACCCGCGGCTGCCGGCTCAGGCCATCGAGCGCGCCACCGCGCTGTTGCTGCGGATCGCCGGTGGCCAGGCGGGCCCGGTGAGTCTGACGCACGGCACGGAAGTGACGGCGCCCATCCACGTGTCGCTGCGGCGAGAGCGCCTTGCGCGCCTGCTCGGCGCCGAGGTGCCCGATGCGGAAGTCGCCGCCCTTCTCGGCGCCGTGAGCGAGAACGTGACTTTCACCGGCACGGGTTGGAGCGCGCAGGTACCCAGTTTCCGCTTCGACCTGCGTATCGAGCCGGATCTCATCGAGGAAGTGGCGCGTCTGCGCGGCTTCGACGAGATCGCTCCACGCCATGCCATCGTGGAGCAGAAGGGTGGAGAGGCGAGCGAGGCGCGCATTCCGCTCACGCGGCTGCTGACCGCCATGGCAGACCGCGGCTATCGCGAGGTCATCACCTACAGTTTCGTAAATCCCGAGGATCAGCGATTGCTGTTCCCCGACCTGGCTGGCCTCGCGCTCACCAATCCTATTTCCAGCGAGTTGAGCGAGATGCGCGTGTCGTTGTGGCCGGGACTGCTGCGCGCCTGCGCGCAGAACCTGCGGCGCCAGCAACCGCGCGTGCGCATCTTCGAACTCGGGCGCAAATATTTGCAGACCGAGCAGGCAATGCGTGAGGTGGAAACACTCGCCGGCGTCGTCGCGGGATCGCGTCGTCCCGAACAATGGGCGGTGGCCAAGGAGAGCACGGATTTCTACGACGTGAAGGCCGATCTCGCCGCGCTGTTCGAGTTGACGGGCGAGCCGCAGGGCTCTTGTTTCGTCGCCGAGAAATTGTCCTGCCTGCGCCCCGGGCGCACGGCGCGCATTTATCGCGACGGCGAAGCCGTGGGTTGGTTGGGCGAAGTGCATCCAGGCATTTTACGTAAGCTAGATCTCGGTACTTCCGCGTATGTATTTGAACTAGAAATTGATTTCGCTTTCAGATGCAAAAAATTGACTTTTAAGGAATTTTCAAAATTTCCTGGTATTCGACGCGACATTGCGTTGATTGTTGACGAAAAGGTGACGTACGCGGATATCGAGGAAAATGTTAGTGTTAGCGCTTCAGGCCTGTTGCGCGAACTTCGAATCTTCGATGTGTATCGGGGCCAGGGGATAGAAACTGGGCGAAAAAGCGTGGCTTTAGGCTTGATTTTACAGGACTCTTCGCGCACTCTTACCGATGACGACGCGGATGCTGTCGTAACCGCCGTCGTCGGGCGGTTGCGACAGAAGTTGAACGCCACGATAAGAGACCAATAAGCAAATGGCAGCCCTGACTAAGGCAGAGATGGCCGAGGCCCTGTTTGACCGATTGGGTTTGAACAAGCGCGAGGCGCGTGAGCTGGTCGATCTGTTCTTTGAGGAAATCCGTTCTGCGTTGTCATCCGGGGAACAGGTCAAGTTGTCCGGCTTCGGTAATTTCGATCTGCGCGACAAGAACCGCCGTCCCGGCCGCAATCCGAAAACCGGCGAGGAAATCCCCATCAGCGCGCGTCGGGTGGTGACATTCCGGCCGGGGCAAAAACTGAAGGCACGCGTCGAGGCGTATGCTGGAACCAAGCAATAACAACGAACTGCCGGCCATACCCGGCAAACGATATTTCACCATCGGTGAAGTAAGCGACCTGTGCGGCGTCAAA
>JAFEGC010000470.1 GCA_018240265.1 Pseudomonadota bacterium
AGCGCTTCGCCGCGGCCGACGATGCCATCGCGCTCCAGTTCCACGACCACGGAATCAAACGAGGTCCATTCGTGCCCGGTGATGCGGAAAGGGCGGGCGGCGGGCCAGCTTTCGGTGTGGACGCTGAGCTTCACGGTGGGAACTCCTGCAACAATCGATCGACGATGGGCGCCGTGCCGTCGACCAACGGATCGACGCAGGGCAGCCCGGTCTCGGCTGCGAATCTCGCCAGCACTTGCTGGCGCGAATGCTTTGGCAGCTTGGAAGTGTTCAAGGATACGCCGACGCAGCGGATCGCCGGATTCGTCAGGCGGCCCAGGGACACGGTGCGCTCGATCACCTCGGCGATGCTCGGCAGCTTGAATTCCGGCCAGCCGGAAATCGTCTCGCGCAGCGGATCGTGGCAGACGACGAAGGCATCCGGCTGCGATCCGACCAGCAGGCCGACGGTTACCTGCAGATAGCCCGGATGACAGATGGAGCCCTGTCCTTCGACCACGTCCCAGTGATTCGCGGCGTTGTCGGGCGAGAGCTGTTCCGCGGCGCCGGTGAGAAAATCCGCGACCACCGCATCGAGGGGAATGCCGCGCCCCGCGATCATGATGCCGGTCTGACCGGTGGCGCGAAAATCGCTGGCAATGCCGCGGCGTCGCAGTTCCTGGTCGAGCGCGAGCGCCGTGTATTTCTTGCCGCAGGCGCAATCGGTGCCGACGGTGAGCAGGCGCCGGCCGGTGCGCTTGCCGCCGGTGCCCACCGGAATGCCGGGCGGCGGCACGCGCACGTCGACGAGGCGCGCGCCGGATGCCGCCGCCGCGGCCGCAAGACCCGGCAGTGCCGACAACCGGATGTGCAGGCCGGCGACGATGTCCAGGCCCGCCCGCGCCGCCTCACACAGTTTGGCGACCCAGGTATCGGGAATGCCGCCGCCCACCGCGGCGGACCCGATGATCAGGCTCTTGGCTCCCGCCGCGCGCGCGGCCGCCACATCGACATCCGGCACCCCGGCATCGATGCTGCAATCGGGCAGCCGCAACTGGCCCACACAGCTCTCGCGGCGCCACTGCACCATGCCGAACCCGGTCTTGGCGTAGATCTCGCTGTCGATGTCCCCGAGGAATACGACGAAGGGATAACTGAATTGTATGACCGGTGGGTTCATGGTTGGTCCGAATTAGAATTTCGTCCCCAGTTCGATGCCAATGGACCGCGGACGGATGAAGGTGGCAATGCCAGTCTGGCCGGCACCTCCGTTATTGGCGTACTCGGTTATACCACGTGCGTTGGTCAGATTGTCGGCATAAATTTCCGCATTGTAATGACCATTGTCCACGCCGAACGCAGTTGCGCGAAATCCACGACTACATCGCGCGTGATTCGCGCTTCTAAGCCAAGCGCGTCGCGGATGCTCTGACTGCCCGCACCGAGGGGAAACCCGCGCATATCGAAGTTCTGGCAGTCATTCACAAACGCCGGGATTTGCAGCCTGATGAGATTCCCCACGGGGAATTGGATCTGTAGCGATGTAGCTGGATCGACCCTGAGCCGACAAGACCACCAATGAATCAAAACCGTGTCCTCTCCGCCTGCGAGCAGGTGCAGAAGCCGGGGGCGGTACAAATCCGCGAGCCGTGGTAACGCCCCGCTGGCGCGGCGCGACGAGGGAACGCGACCCGTGGCACGATTCGGGGCGCGACTCGGGGTGCCGGACACAACCGTTATAATCCGACCCATGCAAAATGCGCCCCAGACCGCCTTGAGGTCGTGACTCCGCCGCTCCGCAACCCTGTCCGTTCCAAGCTTCCCGATGTCGGCATCACCATCTTCGCCGTCATCGGGCAGCTGGCGGCGGAGCATGATGCGCTGAACCTGTCGCAGGGCGCGCCGAATTTCGCCGGCGTCCGGAGTTGGTGGAAGCGGCCGCGCGCGCCATGCGCGTATGCGCCCATCGTGCGCCTGCAGGG
>JAFEGC010000471.1 GCA_018240265.1 Pseudomonadota bacterium
GAAAGTCGCTTGATCAAGACGCATGATAGGCCCGGCCAGCCCATCACCGTCCGGATAGTCGGTCCTGCAGCGCCAGCAACACGTCGTGCCGGGACACCTCGCCGAGAAATGTTGCGCGCCAGGGGCTGGCAATCACCGGCAGCGCCTTGACGCCTTCCTTGAGGAACAGGTCGAGTGCGGCGGTGAGGCTTTGCTCCGGTGTCAGCGCGGCGCGGACGGGCGTGGCGACGGTGGCGACGGTCGCCCGTTCGTCGAGGTCGCCGTGCCGCACATCGGCGGCGACCACCCGTGGTTCCAGCGCCGCAATCAACTCGCCGCCGTCGTTGACCACGTACACTGTGCGCAACGGACCACGCGGGAGCGAGGCAATCATCGCGGCGAGGCTGGTGTCATCGCGGATGCGGACGGCATTGGCGCGCACCAGGCCGGCGATGGTGTTGGCAGTGACTTCGCGGGCAGGCGCGAGGGCATTCTTGTAGACGGATGCGCCGCGCCGATACACCACCGAAGTGTAGTGCGCCGTCACACACGCCAGGATCAACGGCAGCACCACCGCATGATCCAGGGTCATTTCGAAAATCATCAGCACGGCCGTCAACGGCGCATGAGTGGTGGCGGCCAGGAATCCGCCCATGCCCACGATCGCGAACGCGGCATTGTCAGAGGCCATGTGAGCGAACCCGCTGCGCAGGCACAAACCGACCAACGACCCCACGGCCGCGCCGATGAACAGCGTGGGAGTGAACACGCCGCCGACGGCGCCCGAACCCACGGTCGCTGCGGTGCTGAGCGCTTTTGCGATCAGCACGCCGAACAGCAACCAGCCCCACAGATTGCCGTGCAGGATGCCATCCACCACGCTGTAACCATTTCCCCAGACTTCGGGGAAGGCCAGTGAGGTGATGCCGACCAGTACACCGCCGATCGCCAGGCGCAGCGGCAATGGCGCGGCCAACCGGTCGAACCGGCTTTTGCTCCAGTCGAGCAGGGCAAGAAACGGCGGTGCGAGGTGCCCGAGCAGAATGCCGAGCAGGGCGTACAGGATGAGCTCCCAGTTCTCGCCGAAGTGGATCGGCGGCACCTGGAATACCGCGCCGTAGCCGAGAAAGCGGTGAATGGTGGCATCGGCGCTCACCGAGGCAACCAGGAGCGGTCCAAAGCTTTCCATGGCGAAGGAGCCCATCACGATTTCAGCCACGAATACCGCGCCGGCGATCGGCGCGTTGTAGGCGGAGGCGATGCCGGCGGCAGCGCCGCAGGCAACGAACAAGCGCCGACGCGGCAGCGGCACGCGACCGACCAACCCGATCTTGGAGCCGAGCAATGCGGCGAGCTGCACCATCGGGCCTTCGCGTCCGATCGAGCCGCCGGAGGCAATTGTTGCCAGGGATGACAGGCTGCGCAGCAGCGTGGGGCGCGCGCCGATGACGCCATCGCCTACGACCATCGCCTCCATGTAGTCGACGTTGCCCTTGCCGGCGCGCAGCCGTGAAGCGAAGTACAGAATGATACCAGCCACCAGACCGCCGGCCGTCGGCACCAGCACTCGGGCAAGGGGTGCAAGGTCATTGGCGACCTGCACCAGCCCGCCCGAGCGTCTGGTGAGCATCCATTGGAATACGTGGATGGCCTCGCGAAACAGGACGCTGGCGAATGCGCCGCCGATGCCAATGATTGCCGCCCAGAACACGATGGACAGCAGTTCCTCGTGCCCCTCCAGCAGCGGGCGCAGTCGGTCTGTGACCCATTGCGCCGGCCGGGTGATCAACCGAAGGACTCGTGCTCGTGGTGCCGTGGGGGTGGACATGGCTGCTCGTGGGGATGCTATCCATACGTCATCAAACACGCCATCTCCACGTCGTGCCGGTATCGGCGGGACGCGGTAGATCGAATGGCAGGCCCGGGGCGATGTTTCTCGCCCCGGGCCCTGCGGCGCTTACGCCAAGTCGAAGCGATC
>JAFEGC010000472.1 GCA_018240265.1 Pseudomonadota bacterium
CGATGGTGGCGGCCAGCACCACCCAGTCCACCACGAACCAGAAAATCGGTTCGCCGATTTTCTTCTCGGCGGCATACGGTTGCAGCAGCGTACGGAAGCGACGGTACGACCCCTTGGCGGGAGCCGGCGGTATGATGGCGGCCACGGTGGACTCGAACTCGGGGGCGGAGGCGGTTTGGGGCAGGCTCATCGGTCAGTCGGCTCCTTGAAAGGCGGCAGTCAAACTCCGAATATTATACATATCCGCCTGTTCTCGCGGTTGATACGCATTTACCGTTATCGGCACGTTTATCGGTACGTTGGGCGGATTTTGAGCCCGATCAGGCCGTTTCGGCATCTGGCCAGAGCAATAAACCCAGGTGTTCGCAGGCCTCGATCAGTGCGGTGGCGGCTTCTCGTGTGCTCGCGTCCAGCCGGCGGTCATGAGTCAGCAGCCAGGTGAACCTCGCGCGGCGCGAACGGGCCGCCGGGTCGACGTCGAACAGGGACGGGAACAGCGTCAGTGCGTCGATGAACTCGCGCACGGCCGGCGCCTGCGACAGATCGGCCGGGGTGGTGAGCAGGAGTTTGAGCCAGACGACGCAGCGCTTGGCAAGGCTTCCGCGGCTGATGGACAGACTCCGGTTCGACAGCTCCGCCGCGCCGCAGGCGGCCGCGAGTTCGCGATAGCGCGTAATCATGGCCTCGTTCGCACCGGTGGTGGGACTGGCGTTGTCGATGATGGAGCGCAACAGATCACCCAGGAGCTGTGCCAGCGCCTCGGCGAGGAAGCGCTGGTATTGATCCGCGCCCGGTTCGGCCAGACGCGACCAGGAAGGCGTGGCGCCCGGGCGCCGTGGTTGCAGTGAATCCGCCATGACGATGTGGCAGTGTATCCACTACAGTACTCACGATGGAAGATCGATCGCTGCTCAAGCCGGGTACGCCGGCCACCATTGCGCCGGGCGTGCGGCGCCTCGTGGCCGGCAATGCCGGCATGATGACCGGCCCCGGCACCAACACCTACCTGCTCGGCGATGAGCAGGTGGCCGTGCTCGACCCGGGACCGGCGCAGCAGGAGCATTTGCGCGCCATCCTTGCCGCGGCCGGCGGCGCCATCCGCTGGATACTGGCGACGCACACGCATCCGGATCATTCCCCGCTGGCGCAGGAGCTGGCGCGCGCGACTGGCGCCGAGTTGATCGGTCTGCCGCCGCCCGACGATGGACGCCAGGACCTGAGCTTCCGGCCGCAGCGCGTGCCGAGCGATGGCGAGGTGCTGGCGCTGGGGACGATGCGCCTGGCCGCGATCCGCACGCCGGGGCACGCCTCCAACTGCGTGTGCTACCTGCATGAGCAGGCGCGCCTGCTGTTCTCGGGCGATCACGTGCTCGAGGGCGTCACGCCGGTGATCCTGCCGCCCGACGGTGATATGAGCGACTACCTGGATTCCATCGCCAAGCTCGAACCGTTGAGCTTCGATCGCATTGCGCCGGGGCATGGCGCGGTGATCGGGCAGGGCAAGAGCATGCTCGCCATGTTGCGCAAGCACCGGCTGATGCGCGAAGCCAAGGTGATCGCCGCCCTGCGTGCCCGGCGCCCGGCGAGCATCGAGGCGCTGACGCCGCGCGTCTATGACGATGTTCCCGCCGAGCGCCATGGCTGGGCGAAGCTCACGCTGGAGGCGCATCTGCGCAAGCTCGCGCGCGAAGGGCGCGCGACGCTCGACGGCACCACCTGGTCGCTGCGCGGCGAATGAGCGAACGGCTGTCGATTTCCCTGCGCGCCGCGGGCGTGCGGCGCGGCAAGCGCTGGGTGCTCGAACCGGTGAATCTGGAACTGCGCGCCGCAGAGCGTTGGGCGCTCATCGGCGGCAACGGATCGGGCAAAACACACCTGCTCAAGCTCCTGTCCACGGATTTGTGGCCCACACCCACGGGACAGGAGCGCCGCACCTTCCGTCTCGGCCGGCGGCGCA
>JAFEGC010000473.1 GCA_018240265.1 Pseudomonadota bacterium
AGCAGCAGCGTGCCGGTGTCACGCGTGACCCGGCGCACCTGTGCCAGATACCCCGGTTCCGGCAGTACCATGCTGCAGTTGGTGAGCGCCGGCTCCATCATCACCACTGCCACATCGCGCGGCGCCAATGCCGCTTCCAGTGCAGACGGATCGTTGAACTCCACCACCTTGCCGGTCTGGGTGAGATCCACCGCCTGACCGATGACGCCCGGCCGCACGATGGTCTTGCCATGCTCGAGCATGACGTAGGATTCATCCACCGCGCCGTGATAGCAGCCGTTCATCACCAGCACCTTACGCCGACCGGTGACGGCACGCGCCACGCGCAGCGCGAAGCGGTTGGCGTCCGAAGCGGTGGTGGCGATCTGCCAGTGCGGTAGCCCGAAGCGTTCGCGCAGCAACGCGCCCACCTGCGCGGCATCTGCCGTGGTCAGCAGGTGCGTCATGCCGTTCGCAAGTTGGCGCGTAATGGCTGCGACCACGGGCGGCGGCGAATGCCCGAACATCGCGCCGGTGTCGCCCAGGCAGAAATCCGCCAGCGTGTTGCCGTCGATGTCGGTGATGCTCGCGTCGCGCGCGCGCTCGACGATGAGCGGAAAGGGCATGGGCCAGTCGCGCATCCAATGGAGCGGCGTGCCGCCGTAGAAGCCGGAAGGCTGGCTGGCGGCCTGGGCGCTGCGCGGGCGGTGCTCGCGGTACTGGCGGGACTCGCGGTCGAGAAATGATTGCATGAAGGTGGAAGTCTGCTGGTCGAGCCGGTGTTCAGGGTAACATTGGCGGCATCCCTGTTGATGTGTTCAACCGGAATTGCCCTATGACCCAGACTGTCTCCGTACTGCCTCTCGGTTACTCCTCGGTTGAGCCGGGCTGCGTTGCCAGTGCCGTCACTTGCCTTGAGATGTTGGAGCGCCCGGCCGGAAAGCTGGTCTCATTCCCGCCCGGCGTGGTTTTGGCTGAGTTCGACCGATCGAACCTGGCGCTGTACCGTGCCTTGTTCCGCAAGGTCGGCCAGGACTGGCTGTGGTGGTCGCGGCTGGTGATGCCAGATGCGGCGCTGCGCAGGATCCTGGACGACCCGCGGGTCGAGGTGTTCGCGCTGCGCAAGGACGGCGAGGACGTGGGACTGCTGGAACTGGATTTCCGGGATGACGGTCAGTGCGAGCTCGCCTTCTTCGGTCTCACCGCCGCGGCCATCGGCCACGGGCTGGGCCGATCGCTGATGGATGCGGCCACGCAGCGGGCATGGGCGCGGCCCATCCGCAGATTCTGGGTGCACACCTGCTCATTCGACCATCCGCGCGCATTGGGTTTCTATATTCGCGCAGGCTTCAAGCCGTACGCATTCCAGGTCGAAGTGCAGCGCGACCCGCGGCTGACGGGCCACCTGCCGCGCGAGGCGGCGCCGCACGTACCGCTCATGGATCCGGCGCAGTCGCCGGCGCAGTTGCCGCTGCCATGATCGGCACGCGTTCCGGATTCGTCGCGATACTGGCCGCGGTCTTCCTGGTCCTGAACCTCGCATCTGCCGGTTCGAGGGCGCAGTCGCCGCCGGCCGACACGATCGTCACCGACGCGCGAATCTACACGGCTGATCCGCAGCGCCGTATGGTGCAGGCGCTGGCGATCAAGGATGGGCGGATCCTGTACGCCGGCAGCTCAGATGGTGCCGCCGCTTTTCGCGGCTCCGCGACGCGCGTACTCCAATATCAAGGCCGGCTGATCGTTCCGGGCCTGGTCGATGCCCATGTGCATCCGGCCGGCGTGGTACAGCTCGATGTATGCGACTTCCGCATGCACATCCTGACACTGGCGCAGATCTCGGCGGAGGCCGCGCGCTGTCTTGAGCGTTATCGGCCCGCGCCCGGCCAGTGGCTGACCATCGAGAACTGGAACTCCGATGCCGGCAACCAGCCGGATGCCCGCTTCGCGAATGCGCGTGCGGCG
>JAFEGC010000474.1 GCA_018240265.1 Pseudomonadota bacterium
GGTGGGATGAGCGCCCCCCCGCGCGATGACTATGACCAGTCGCCCGCGCCGGCCGGCGGCGGCAAGGAAGACTTCGACGACGATATTCCATTCTAAGGACCGCCTGCGCGCGGCGCAGGCGGCACTGCGTGCCGGACAGGCGATAACCGCGGAGAAATGGCTGCGGGAACTCGAGTCCGAATCTCCGGGTGAGGTCAACTGCCTGTGGCTGCTCGGCGTGGCACTGCTCGACCAGGGCCGAACCGAGGAGAGCGCCGCCATGCTCGAGCGTGCGCTCGACCGCGCTCCGCAGTTCGCCGAAGCGCGCGTCGATCTCGCCCGCGCACGCCGCAGTGCCGGAGATCCTGCCGCCGCGCGTGCGCAGGTGCGGCGTGTGCTCGAAGTGCTGCCGCAGCACCATCGAGCCTGGCTTGCCTATGGTGATGCGCTGGTCGATCTTGGCCAGTATGAAGATGCCTGTATCGCTTTCGAGCGGGCGCAGTTCGCCGATCCGGAACGGCCACGCATCGAGGCGGCAACCGCCGCGCTGCTGGCCGATGACCGGCGCCGGTCGGAGGAACTGTTCCGGGAGATCCTGCGGCGCGACGCAAGTCATGTCGCCGCGCTCTGCGGACTTGCCGCGCTATCGCTCACGGCAGACAGGCCGCTCGATGCCGAGCGGCTCCTGCGTCACGCCCTGCGGCAGAGCAAGTATCTGCCGCTCGCGTACCGGGGGCTCGCTCCTGCACTGATGGCACTCGGGCGTCTCACAGAGGCCGATGCCGCCACTTGTCACCTCATGAAGATCGAGCCTCGCAGTCCCCAGACCTGGGTGGTCCGCGCAGGCGTGGCGATCCGTCTCATGCGACAGGCCGAGGCGCTCGAGGCGTACGAGCGGGCTCTGGAGCTCCGGCCTGGCGAGGCAGGGTTGCAGCTCTCGATCGGGCATGTGCAGAAGACGCTGGGCAGGCGAGCCGAAAGCGAGGCATCCTACAGGGCGGTGCTGGCGCTGGATCCGGGACGGGCCGAGGCCTGGTGGAGTCTCGCCGATCTCAAGAATTACACGTTCAGCGACGCAGACATCGAGGCCGTCGAGCGCCTCATTGGCAGCGATCCACGCGACCGCTCGAACCAGGCACAGCTGCATTTCGCGCTCGGCAAAGCCTTCGAGCAACGCAGCCGTTTCGGCGAATCCTTCGCACACTATGCGCGTGGCAATGCGCTGCGGCGTCTGGAACTGCCGTTCGATTTCGATGCGTTCGAGCATCGCAGCGCGCGCATCCGCAAGTTCTTCGATGCGGCGTTCTTCTCGGCGCGCCGCGGCAGTGGGGATCCCGACGTGGCACCCATTTTCATCGTCGGGCTGCCTCGCTCGGGTTCGACACTCATCGAGCAGATTCTCGCCAGCCATTCCTGTGTCGAGGGAACGATGGAGCTGCAGAATGTCCTCAACATCGTGGCGGCAATGGACGACATGACGGCCAGTCGCGATGCCTATCCGGAGAGTGTGGCAATGTGCCCAGATGCGGAACTGACTGCGCTGGGCAGCCGCTATATTGCCGAGACCGCGCCTCTGCGGCATGGGCGCGAGCGCTTCACCGACAAGCTGCCCAACAACTTCAGTCATGTGGGACTGATTCACGCGATACTGCCCAACGCAAAGGTGATCGACGCGCGCCGGCATCCGCTGGATGCCTGTTTCAGCACGTTCAAGCAGTACTTTGCCGAAGGACAGGCGTTCAGCTACGACCTCGAAGGCCTGGGCCGTTATTACCGCAGCTACCTCGCGCTCATGGATCACTGGGATGCGGTGTTGCCCGGCAAGGTGCTGCACGTGCAGTACGAGGAACTGGTGCGTGAACCGGAGACACAGATTCGGCGCCTGCTGCAGTTTTGCGGGCTCGGGTTCGAGCCCGCCTGCCTGAACTTTCATCAGACACGGCGGCCGGTGCGCACCGC
>JAFEGC010000475.1 GCA_018240265.1 Pseudomonadota bacterium
CTGCGCCAGGGCCGCGTGGTGGCGGTGCAGTCGCTGGATCTGGCCGCGCCCAAGACCAAGATGCTGGTGGGCAAGCTCACCGAGCTGGGTCTGACGCGCGCGCTGATCCTGGTCGAGGCATTCGAGGAGAAGCTGTTCCTCGCCGCCCGCAATCTGCCGCACGTCGAAGTGCTGCCGGTGGCCTCGCTCGATCCGCTGAGCCTGGTCAGGCACGATAAGGTGGTCGCCACCGTAGGCGCCCTGAAGCTTCTGGAACAACGCCTGGGTGCGGCCCATGAATAAAGAACGACTGATGAACGTGCTGATTCAGCCGCACGTCTCGGAAAAAAGCGCCAACGCCGCCGAGAAGGTCAACCAATACGTGTTCCGCGTGGCCGGCAATGCCACCAAGGGCGAAGTCAAGGCCGCCGTGGAACTGATGTTCGAGGTCAAGGTCGAGGACGTGAACGTGCTCAACCGGCCGGACAAGACCCGGCGCTTTCGCAACATCGCCGGCAAGCGCAGCGGTTTCAAGAAAGCCTATGTGCGCCTGGCCAGCGGCCAGAGCATCGATTTCACTGACGTGCGTAGCGACGCGCGTAGCGGGACGGCGAAGTAAGGAGTAACGATGGCACTCATAAAAATGAAGCCCACCTCGCCGGGCACCCGTTTCGTGGTGAAGGTGGACCGCTCGCACCTGCACAAGGGCGGGCCGCTGATCTCGCTCACCGAGAAAAAGAACCGCTCCGGCGCGCGTAACAACGCCGGTCGCCAGACCACGCGCCACATCGGCGGCGGCCACAAGCAGCGCTACCGTCTCATCGACTTCAAGCGCGACAAGGACGGCATCCCGGGCGTGGTGGAGCGCCTGGAATACGATCCGAACCGCACCGCGCATCTAGCGCTGGTGCTGTACAAGGACGGCGAGCGCCGTTACATCCTCGCGCCCAAGGGTGTGAAAGCGGGCGATGAAATCCGCTCGGGCTCGGAGGCGCCAATCAAGCCGGGCAATGCCATGCCGCTGCGGCATATCCCGGTGGGCAGCACCATCCACAACATCGAGCTGAAAGTGGGCCACGGCGGACAACTGGTGCGCAGTGCCGGCGGTTCGGCTCAGTTCGCCGCGCGCGAAGGCGTGTACGGCACCGTGCGCCTGAAGTCGGGCGAGATGCGCAAGATCCACATCGACTGCCGCGCCACCATCGGCGAGTTGGGCAACGATGAGCACAACCTGCGCGTCTACGGCAAGGCCGGCGCCATCCGCTGGAAGGGCGTGCGCCCCACGGTGCGCGGCGTCGTGATGAACCCGGTGGATCACCCGCACGGCGGCGGCGAAGGCAAGTCCGGCCAGGGTAATCCGCATCCGGTCAGCCCCTGGGGTCTGCAGACCAAGGGCAAGAAGACCCGCCGCAACAAGCGCACCGACGGCATGATCGTCCAGCGCCGCAAGAAATAGGATCGAGGAGTAACCGTGCCCCGTTCGCTGAAAAAAGGCCCGTTTGTCGACCTGCACCTGAACGCCAAGGTGCAGACCGCCGTACAGAAGAACGATCGCCGCCCGATCAAGACCTGGTCGCGCCGCTCGATGATCATTCCCGACATGGTGGGTCTGACCATCGCCGTGCATAACGGCCGCCTGCACGTGCCGGTACTGGTGTCGGAAAACATGGTCGGCCACAAGCTCGGCGAGTTTGCTCCGACGCGCACCTTCAAGGCGCACTCGGGCGACAAGAAAGTGGCGGCCGGGGAGTAGCGCATGCAGACCAAGGCAGTGCTGCGCTACGCGCGCATCTCCCCGCAGAAGTGCCGGCTGGTGGTGGACACCATCCGTGGCAAGTCGGCGACGCTGGCGGTGAACACGCTGAAGTTCATGCCGCAGAAGGGCGCGCGCGTCGTGCTCAAGGTGCTCGACTCGGCCATCGCCAATGCCTACAACAATTTCAACGCCGATGTGGAT
>JAFEGC010000476.1 GCA_018240265.1 Pseudomonadota bacterium
CGCGCCGAGCACCAGCACCACCACCACGCCGGGTACGACCTTGCCCAAGCGCGAGGCGTCGGTGAGAAAGCCAAGCCAGACCATGCACAGCACGATGGCCATCATGGCCAGCACATCGTTGGGCGCAATGAGACTCATCCGACGGTTCCCAGCTCCGGTTCAGCCGCGCGTTGGCCCTGCGATACTAGCCGACCTGCGCCGGCGGCAACCACAATCCGACTCATGCGAGGGATAAGCCGACCTGATGCGGGTGGCTTGCGCGGCGGGCATCGCACGGATTAGCGTATCTCGCATGGCCACCCTCGTCTGTTTCGGAGAAGTGCTGCTGCGTCTGTCGGCGCCCGGCTTCGAGCCGCTGCTGCGATCCGCTCGGTTGGAGGCGCGCTTCGGAGGCGCCGAGATCAACGTCGGCATTGCGCTCGCCTACCTGGGGCACCGGGTGCGGGCGGTCACGGCGCTGCCGGACAACCCCATCGGCGCAGCCTGCCTGGGCGAACTGCGGCGGCACGGCGTGGACACCAGTGGCGTGCACCTGCGCCCGGGACGCCAGGGCCTGTACTACTACACCGCGCCGGCACAGCTGCGTCCGGCGCAGGTGGTATATGACCGCGCGCACTCGGCCTTCGCGCTGGCCGGCGCGGACCACTACGACTGGCCGGCCTTGCTGCGGGAGGCGCAGTGGCTGCACCTGTCGGGCATCACCCCGGCGCTGGGCGAGGCACCGCTGGCGGCGCTGCAGTCTGCCGTGGCCGCCGCGCGCGCGCAAAGTGTGCGCATCAGCTTCGACTGCAACATCCGCCGGAGCCTATGGCAGGGACGGGAACAGCAAGCGCCGACCCTGCTGCGGCCTCTGGCCGAACGGGCGCAGTTATTGATCGGCAACGCCGATGACATCGAGGCGCTGTTTGGCGGTGCCCGCCTTTCGGGCAGCATCGCGGAACAGCAGCAGCAGGCCGCCCAGAGCGCATTCGCAGCCTGCCCCGATCTGCAGCACGTGGCGGCGACCCATCGGCTCACGCACTCGGCCGATCATCACACGCTCACCGGCCTGCTCTGCGACCGGCGCGCAACCCATGTCAGCCGCGCATTCGAACTGGATCCGGTGATCGAACGCATCGGCGGGGGCGATGCTTTCGCCGCCGGCGTGCTGCATGGCCTGTGCGGCAACGCCGATGCGCAGGCATCGATCGACTTTGCCACGGCAGCCTCCGCGCTCAAGCACACGCTGCCGGGTGACTTCAGCACGCTGGGCGCGGCCGACGTCGAACACCTGCTGCAGGGTGGTCGTCTCGACGTGCGCCGTTAGTGCCATGAGCCCGATTGATCGGCCGCATGAGGAAGTATCAAGCGGCCGGACGCACCGAACGATTGGCTAAACGCGGCGGCGTTGCGATCATGTGGGCATGAATCCTTCGCTCACCTTCGACGTCGCCATCGCCGGCGGTGGCGTCAACGGCTTGGCCTGCGCCGCGACGCTGGCGCGCGATGGACTGTCCGTGTGCGTGGTCGAACGCAATCCCTGGGTGGGTGGTGGCGCGGTCACGCGCGAGGTGACGCTGCCGGGCTTCAAGCACGACCTGTTCGGCAGCTCGCATGTGTGGATCCATTGCAATCCGGATTTCCAGACCATCCAGCCCGAGTTGGAACAGCACGGGCTGCATTACCTGTGGGCGCAGGATCACATCACTGGGCATCCGGACAAATCCGGTGGGCCCGGCATCATCATCTACAAATCCATCGACAAGACCTGCGACAGCATCGCTCAGTATTCGAAGGCCGATGCCGCCCGCTACCGGCAGATCCACGACGACTTCGCGCTGGTGAAAGACGGTTTTCTGAAAGCGTTCTTTTCTCCGCCCTCGCCGCCCTCCACGCTGGCTCGGGCGCTGGAGACCACGCACGAGGGGCTGCGGCGCCTGCAGGAGTTCTCGCT
>JAFEGC010000477.1 GCA_018240265.1 Pseudomonadota bacterium
TGCAAACCGTGTATCTGAAGGACTCCTCGTATGAGTCCCCGAACGGCCCACGCCTGCCAACCAACCAGGCCTGGGAACCCAAGTTCCAGCTGAACATGAACACCGGCGCCGAGGAAATCGGGCCGGACGTGCGCGAAGTGCTGCTGACCATCACGCTCGAGGCCAAGCAGGGCGAGGCCACGCTGTACCTGGTCGAGGTCAAACAGGCCGGCGTGTTCACCATCACCGGCGCCTCACAGGACGATCTCAAGCGCGTGATCGGCAGCTTCTGCCCTAGCGTGCTGTTCCCCTACGCGCGCGAAGCCGTCTCCGACCTCGTGACCAAGGGCGGGTTCCCCAATTTCCTGCTGCCGCTGGTGAATTTCGACGCGCTGCTGGCGCAGGCCGCCGAGACACCGCAAAGCCCCTTGGTGAACTGAAGGAGCGTACTCATCTCAGCCCGCGCGCAACGCATCACGGTAGTCGGTGCGGGCTCCTGGGGCACCGCACTCGCCATTCATTTCGCGCGCTCCGGGCATGACACCCTGCTGTGGGGCCGTGACGCGGCGGCTCTCGTGCAGATGGGGCGCGAGCGATGCAATCGACGCTACCTGCCGGAGGCGGCCTTTCCGGAGCGCCTGACCGTGGAGACCGATCTCGACGCGGCGCTCTCGCAGTGCGATGACCTGTTGATCGCCGTACCCTCGCATGCCTTGCGTGCCACGCTGCAGCAGGTGCAGCCGCGGCTCGCCGCCACCACGCGCGTAGCCTTGGCCACCAAAGGATTCGATCTGGACAGCGGCAAGCTGCCTTACGAGGTGGCGCGCGAGGTGCTGGGCGAGCGGCCCATGGCGGTGCTGTCCGGCCCCACATTTGCGCGCGAGGTGGGCGCGGGCCTGCCCACCGCCATGACCGTGGCCTCGCCCGATACGGCCTTCGCGCAGGAACTGGCCCGCAATATCTCAGGTCCTGCGTTCCGCGCCTATACACAGACCGACATCGTCGGGGTGGAAGTGGGAGGTGCAGTGAAGAACGTCATTGCCATCGCCACCGGTATCGCCGACGGTCTGCATTACGGCGCCAATACGCGGGTGGCGCTGATCACGCGGGGCCTGGCGGAGATGATGCGTCTGGGGGCGCAGCTCGGCGCCCAGCGCGACACGTTCATGGGCCTCGCCGGCCTCGGCGATCTGGTGCTCACCTGCACCGATGACCAGTCGCGCAACCGGCGCTTCGGCATGGCCTTGGGAAGGGGAGCTAACCCGGCGCAGGCGCAGAGCGGCATCGGTCAGGTGGTCGAAGGCGTACTCGCCGCGCGCGCCGTACGCCGGGTGGCGCAACGCATCGGCGTGGACATGCCGATCTGCGAGCAGGTGCACGAGGTGATCCACACCGGCCAATCCGTCGCCGAAGCGGTACGGGTGCTGATGAGCCGCACGCTGCGCGCCGAGATGGATTGACTGCCCTGAATCAGCTTGCGCGAAACTCCGCGCGCCACACCGCTGCGTATCTCATCCGCCGAAATCGAGCTGCCGCCAGGCTTCGTACAGCACCAGTGCTACGCAATTGGACAAATTCAGCGAGCGCGTAGCATTGGCCATGGGAATGCTGAGCCAGTACTCGGCGGCCACTGCCGCACGCACTGCCGCCGTCGCGCCGCGGGTCTCGGAGCCGAAGAACAGCGCATCGCCGCGCTGGAAGCGCATCTCGCTGTAGCGGCGCGAGGCTCCGGTCTCGATCAGGAATAGGCGCGCATCGCCCAGCGCCCGCAGACAGGCCGCGAGGTCATCGTGAACCTGGACGGCGGCGAGTTCGTGATAGTCGAGGCCCGCGCGCCGTACCCCGCGCGCATCCATTGAGAAGCCCAGCGGCTTGACCAGGTGCAGCCGTGCGCCGGTATTGGCGCACAGGCGGATGACATTGCCGGTGTTGGGCGGGATTTCCGGTTCGACC
>JAFEGC010000478.1 GCA_018240265.1 Pseudomonadota bacterium
AAGGACGGCTATTTCTACGGCCGCGGCGCCATCGACATGAAGGACGGCGATGCGGCCCTGGCGGCGACACTGGTGCGCCTGAAGAAAGAAGGCTTCGTGCCCCGGCGTGACATCATCGCGGCGTTCACCGCGGACGAGGAGGCGGGCGGCGATGCGAACGGTCCCGCGTTCCTGCTCAAGGAGCATCGCGACCTCATCGATGCCTCGCTGGTGTTGAATCTGGATGGCGGCGGCGGCAATTTGAAGACGGGCAAGCCGCTGTACTTCGAGCTTGGCACCAGCGAGAAAACCTACCTTACCTACACCTTGGAAACCACGGGCCCCGGCGGCCACGGCTCGCTCCCAGGTTCCGATACGCCGATCTATCAGTTGAGCCGCGGCTTGCTGCGCTTGCAGGCATTGCAGTTCCCGGTGCATCTCACCGACACCATGCGCAGCAATTTCGAGCAGCTCGCCGCACTCGATCCGAGCGAATACAGCGCCGACATGAAGGCCGTGGCCACGACCGCCGATGCGGCGGCGGCGCAGCGCCTGAGCCGTAACACCCGTTTCAACGCGTTGTTGCATACCACCTGTGTCGCCACGCTGATCTCGGGCGGTCACGCCGAGAATGCGTTGCCGCAGCGGGCGCGAGCCACGGTGCAATGCCGGATGATGCCGGGCGAGCGCGAGGCCGATGTGCAAGCCGCGCTGGTAAAGGCGCTGGACGATCCGGGTATTCATCTGACTCTGGATGCGCCGCCCATCGTCAGTCCGGAGTCTGCGCCGAGCACCGAGTTCCGGCGTCAGCTCGGCGAGGTGGTGCATTCGATGTGGCCGGGCGTGCCCATCGTGCCGGCGATGGCCACCGGCTTCAGCGATGATCGCCAAACCCGCAATGCCGGCATTCCCAGCTACGACGTCGCCGGCGTCTGGATGGACATCGACGAAAATCGCGCTCACGGACGCGACGAACGTGTGGGCGTGCGGGCCTTCGATGAAAGCGTGGAATACACCTACCGGCTGCTGAAGGCCTTCGGCCGCGGACCATAACCCAACTTGAAATCGGTGCTCGCCAGGCTCATTAATTCAGACATTGGGCAAGGTGCCCGATGGCGAGGTCAGCGTGCAGCAGCGATCCGATCAGGCTGTAAAACTGGTGTGCGGACAATGCGGCCAGAAGGTGCGCCTTCCGGCGGCTCGGCTGGCGGACGGCCCGCGCTGTCCCGCATGCAAGCAGGCGTTGTTCACCGGCAAGCCGGTCACGCTCGGCGATGAGAATTTCGACCGCTTCGTGCGGGAATCGGATCTGCCGGTGCTGGTGGATTTCTGGGCGCCGTGGTGCGGTCCCTGCCGTAGCTTTGCGCCCATCGTCGAACGCGCGGCCGCGGAGTACGCGCCCGCTTTGCTGGTGGCCAAGCTGGACACGGATGCCGCGCCGCAGACCGCCGCGCGCCTGCGCATCCAAAGCATTCCGACCATCGCCATTTTTCGACAAGGGCAAGAGCTGGCGCGCACCTCCGGCGCTCTGCCGTGGAATGCCTTGAGCGCGTGGATTCAGCGCAGCGGCATCAAGCCTGCGTAGCCAGGTATTCTCGATCAGCCGGGTCTGCATGGCCCAGGCGCCTTCGTTGGCCTTGAACGCTTCGGCGCGGCGCGCCAGCGGAAACGGTTTACGTTCGCCCGCACCGTTGTGGCACCATGGGAACGATGTTAAAACGGGCGCGGCGGCCGGCGCCAACCGTCGCGCGGACCGAGCGTCAACCACTCGCATAATAGGATCGAGCTCAGTGGCCCAGGTTTCCCTTCCCTCTCATGCCCGTGTCGTCGTCGTGGGCGGCGGCATCATCGGCAGCTCCGTGGCCTATCATCTCGCCGCGCTAGGCTGGCAAGACATCGTGCTGCTGGAGCGCGACCGGCTCACCTCGGGCACCACCTGGCATGCGGCCGGC
>JAFEGC010000479.1 GCA_018240265.1 Pseudomonadota bacterium
TTTGGCGCTTGCCGACCGGTTTGCTGGGAGTACAAATGCATTCGAAACTGCCTCGTCTCATCCTGACGTTGTCCGTTCTTTGCCCCGCCTGGTCGTGGGCGGTCGGGCTTGGCGAAATCCATTTGAATTCCGCTCTGAACGAGCCGCTCAACGCGGAAATCGCGCTGGTGGCGGCGACGCCCGAGGAGTTGAGTTCGCTGCATGCGGCGCTTGCCACGCGCGATACTTTCAGCCGCTACGGCATCGATCGCCCGGCGTTTCTGTCTTCCATCAATTTCAAGGTCGGCAAGGGGCACGACGGCCACGAGGCCCTGCTGGTACGTTCCAACGAAGCCATTCCCGAACCCTTCGTCACCTTCCTGGTGGAGGTGAACTGGGCGCGTGGCCGCTTGGTGCGCGAGTACACCGTGCTGCTCGACCCGCCGGTGTATGCGCCGGGCGAGAACAAGCCGGCGGCGTTGGCCGCGGCGGTTTCTGGCCCCGCGCAAAGTTCCGCCGGCGCCGCGCCGCGCGAGGCGGCTCCGGCCGCAACGGCAGCGGGTGCGCCGGTGGCCGCGTCGAGTGGCGGCACCTACCAGGTGCGCAGCGGCGATACGCTGATGAAAATCGCGCGCAGCTTGAATCCCGGTTCCTCGGGGCAACTCGATCAGACCATGATGGCGTTGTATCGCGCCAATCCGCAGGCCTTCGAAGGCAATATCAACGTGCTGCGTCGTGGCGCGGTGCTGCGCGTGCCGGGTGCTGATGACATCGCCGCGCAGAATCAGCGCGAGGCCGTCAGTGAAGTCCGGCGCCAGATGAGCGCCTGGCTGGGCTCGCGTCCCTCGGGCGAAGGTCATCTGCGCCTGGTGGCGCCGGGCAGCGCCGTGGGCGCGGAGGGCACCGCATCCAGTTCCGAAGCCGCGGCCCTGCGTGGCCGCGTGAAGGACCTGGAACAGCAGCTGAGCGAATCGCGCCGCCTGCTCGACGTGCGCAACGCCGAGCTCGCGGCTCTGCAGAAAAAGCTGGGTGTGAGCGCGCCGGCGCCGCAGCCCGCCCCGGCCGAGCCGGCCAGACCCGCACCGCCGGAGGCGGCTTCTGCGCCTTCTGCCGCGGCGCCCTCGGAAGCCGCACCGCCGACGCCATCCGCGGCTCCCGAACCCGTTCCCACGCCCTCGGCGGCACAGCCGGAAAAGCCCAGACCCACGCATGTCACGCCGGCCCCGGCGCCCAGTGCGGGTTCGTGGCTCGATTCGGTCACGGACAACTGGTGGCTGCTGGCCGTGCCGCTGGTGGCCCTGCTGGGCGGTCTTGGCTTTGCCGCATGGAAGCGCCGGCAAGCAAGCGATGCCGAGTTCAGCGACCTGATCGACACCGGCGTCGCCGAGTCCCGCGATCCCACATCCAAGCTTCTGGGCGTGCGTCGGGGAGACGAATCCTTCGTGGTGGAGGAGTCGGGGCAGCACGAGCGGCCGGACATCCGCCCGCCGGAAGAAAGCGCCCCGCGCGCGGCCCGCGCCGTCGAGGGCAAGCCGCCGGAGGACACGCTCTCCAGCGAGGCTGCCATCAATCTGGATCAGGGCGACCCGCTGGCCGAGGCCGATTTCCACATGGCCTATGGCCTGTACGATCAGGCCGCCGACTTGGTGCGCATCGCGCTTGAGCGCGAACCCGAGCGTCGCGACCTGAAGTTGAAGCTCCTGGAAATCTACTTCGTCTGGGGCAACAAGGACCTGTTCCTGCAATCCGCCAAGGATCTGTACGCCTCCCGCGACAAGGCGCCGGCGGGCGAGTGGGACAAGATCCTCATCATGGGCAAGCAGATTTGCCCGGACGAACCGCTGTTCGCCGCCAGCGCCGGAGCCGGCATGGGTGCCGGTGCGCTGGTGGATCTGAACCTCGAAGGCGGCGAGAACCGCGTCGATATCGACCTGTTCGGC
>JAFEGC010000047.1 GCA_018240265.1 Pseudomonadota bacterium
ACCGCGGCTTCGGTGAGTACACGCGTGGTCTCCTGGAACGAGGCCGCCGAGATGAACGACTCGGTGGCGAGCGAGGCCTTGGTGATGCCTAGCAGCATGTGCTCCCAGGTCGCCTGTTCCTTGCCCGCCGCCTTCTGCTTGGCGATGACCTCCAGCAACCGGCCGCGATCCATCTGCTCACCGCGCAGCAGGCTGGAATCACCGGGGTTGGTCACCTCGATCTTGCGCAGCATCTGTCGCACGATGACCTCGATGTGCTTGTCGTTGATCTTCACACCCTGCAACCGATACACGTCCTGAATCTCGCGCACCAGATAGTTGGCCAGCGCCTCCACGCCCTGCAGGCGCAGGATGTCGTGCGGGTTCGGCTCGCCGTCGGCGATGACCTCGCCCTTCTCCACTTGCTCGCCTTCGAACACGTTGAGGTGACGCCACTTCGGAATCAGCTCCTCGTATTTTTCGCCGGATTCCGGCGTGATGATCAGGCGCCGCTTGCCCTTGGTCTCTTTGCCGAAGCTGACCGTGCCCGAGCGCTCGGCCAGGATCGCCGAATCCTTCGGCTTGCGCGCCTCGAACAGATCCGCCACGCGCGGCAGACCGCCGGTGATGTCGCGGGTCTTGGAGGACTCCTGCGGAATGCGCGCGATGACATCGCCCACCGACACCTCGGCACCGTCCGCAAGACTCACGATGGCGCCCGCGGGCAGTGCATACACCGCTGGAATGTCGGTGTTGGCGAAGGTGACTTCCTTGCCCTTGGCGTTGATCAGCCGCACCACCGGACGCAGATCCTTGCCTCCCGAGCCGCGCTGTTTCGGGTCGAGCACCACGGTGCTGGTCAGGCCGGTGACGTCGTCCACCTGGCTGGTCACGGTGAGCCCGTCGACGAAGTCGGAGAACTTGATGAAGCCCGCCACCTCGGTGACCACCGGGTGCGTGTGCGGATCCCAGTTGGCCACCGACTGGCCGGCGGCCACGGTATCGCCGTCGCTCACCGTGATGTTGGCGCCGTAGGGGATCTTGTAACGCTCGCGCTCGCGCCCGAACTCATCCACCACGCCCAATTCACCCGAGCGCGACACTGCGACCAAGTGGCCCTTTTCGTGGCGCACGGTCTTGATGTTGTGCAGGCGGATGGTGCCCTTGCTCTTGACCTCAACGCCGTTCGCCGCCGCGGCCCGCGAGGCCGCGCCGCCGACGTGGAAGGTACGCATGGTGAGCTGCGTGCCCGGCTCACCGATGGACTGCGCCGCAATGACGCCCACGGCCTCGCCGATGTTGATGCGGTGCCCACGGCCCAGGTCGCGGCCGTAGCACTGCGCGCACACGCCGTAGCGGGTCTCGCAGGTGATGGGCGAACGCACCACCACCTGGTCCACGCCCATCTTCTCCAGGAGCTTGACCAGCCGCTCATCGATGAGCGTACCGGCGCTCACCAGTACCTCGCCGGTGTTGGACAGCACGTCCGCCGCGGCCACGCGGCCCAGCACGCGCTCGCCCAGGCCCTCCACCACGTCACCACCTTCGACGATGGGGTTGATGGTCAGGCCCTGGCTGGTGCCGCAGTCGATCTCGCTCAGCACCAGATCCTGCGCCACGTCGACCAGACGGCGGGTCAGGTAACCGGAGTTCGCGGTCTTCAACGCCGTGTCGGCCAGACCCTTGCGGGCGCCGTGCGTGGAGATGAAGTACTGCAACACGTTCAAGCCCTCACGGAAGTTGGCCGTGATGGGCGTCTCGATGATGGAGCCGTCGGGCTTGGCCATCAGGCCGCGCATGCCGGCGAGCTGGCGGATCTGCGCCGCGGAACCGCGAGCGCCCGAGTCGGCCATGATGAAGATCGAGTTGAACGACTTCTGCCGGACCTTGTTGCCCTTGGAGTCGGTCACCTCATCCGAGCCGAGCTTTTCCATCATGGCCTTGGCCACCTGATCGTTGGTGCGCGACCAGATGTCCACCACCTTGTTGTAGCGCTCGCCGTTGGTGACGAGACCCGAAGAATACTGCTCCTGAATCTCCTTCACCTCTTTCTCGGCGCCGGCCAGGATTTTCACCTTGTTCTGCGGCACCACCATGTCGTCCACGCCGATGGATACACCGGCGCGGGTGGCGTAGTGGAAGCCCGTGTACATGAGCTGGTCGGCGAACACCACGGTCTCCTTCAGGCCCACGTTGCGATAGCAGGCGTTGATGGTCGCGGAAATCGTCTTCTTGGTCATGTCCTGGTTGATCGCATCGAAGGACAAGCCCTTCGGCAGGATCTCGGACAGCAGCGCGCGGCCCACGGTGGTGTCGACCACGCGCACCTTCTGCACCAGCGCGCCGCCCTTGGCCTCACGCACCCACTCGGACAGCCGCACCTTCACCTTGGCCTGCAGCTCGACGTTGCGGCTTTCATAGGCGAGGTGCGCCTCGGCCACGTCGGTGAAGAACGTGCCCTCGCCCTTGGCGCCGATGCGCTCGCGGGTCATGTAGTACAGGCCCAGCACCACGTCCTGCGAAGGCACGATGATGGGATCGCCGTTGGCGGGCGAGAGGATGTTGTTGGAGGACATCATCAGCGCGCGCGCTTCGAGCTGCGCCTCGATGGACAGCGGCACGTGCACCGCCATCTGGTCGCCGTCGAAGTCGGCGTTGAACGCCGTGCACACCAGCGGGTGCAGCTGGATGGCCTTGCCTTCGATCAGCACCGGCTCGAAGGCCTGGATGCCCAGGCGATGCAGCGTCGGCGCACGGTTCAACAGCACCGGATGTTCACGGATTACCTCCTCGAGGATGTCCCACACCTCCGGTCCCTCGCGCTCCACCAGGCGCTTGGCGGCTTTGATAGTGGAAGCTTCGCCGCGGATCTGGAGCTTGGAAAAGATGAACGGCTTGAACAGTTCGAGGGCCATTTTCTTCGGCAGACCGCACTGGTGCAGGCGCAGCGTCGGACCCACCACGATCACGCTTCGACCTGAATAGTCGACTCTCTTGCCAAGGAGGTTCTGGCGGAAGCGACCCTGCTTGCCCTTGATCATGTCGGCCAGCGACTTCAGCGGACGCTTGTTGGTGCCGGTGATGGCGCGGCCGCGGCGGCCGTTGTCCAGCAGCGCGTCCACCGCCTCCTGCAGCATGCGCTTTTCGTTGCGCACGATGATGTCCGGCGCGTTCAGCTCCAGCAGCCGGCGCAGCCGGTTGTTGCGGTTGATGACGCGGCGGTACAGGTCGTTCAGGTCGGAAGTGGCGAAACGGCCACCGTCCAGCGGCACCAGCGGACGCAGGTCCGGCGGCAGAACCGGGAGCACCGTGAGCACCATCCACTCCGGCTTGTTGCCGGACTCGATGAAGGACTCCAGGAGCTTCAGGCGCTTGGACAGGCGCTTGATCTTGGTCTCGGAGCTGGTGTTGCCCATCTCCTCGCGCACCTTGACCACCTCGGCGGCCAGGTCCATGGATTTCAGCAGCTCGTGCACCGCCTCGGCGCCCATGCGCGCGTCGAACTCATCGCCGTGCTCCTCGATGGACTCGAGGTACATCTCGTCGGTGAGCAGTTGGCCGCGCTGGAGCGAGGTCATGCCCGGGTCCACCACCACGAAGGCCTCGAAGTACAGCACCCGCTCGATTTCGCGCAGGGTCATGTCGAGCATGAGGCCGATGCGCGAGGGGAGCGATTTCAGGAACCAGATGTGCGCGGTGGGGCTGGCCAGTTCGATGTGGCCCATGCGCTCGCGGCGCACCTTGGACTGGGTCACCTCGACGCCGCACTTCTCGCACACCACGCCGCGATGCTTCAGGCGCTTGTACTTGCCGCACAGGCACTCGTAGTCCTTTACCGGCCCGAAGATCTTGGCGCAGAACAGCCCGTCCCGCTCCGGCTTGAAGGTGCGGTAGTTGATGGTCTCGGGCTTCTTCACTTCGCCGTAGGACCAGGAGCGGATCATGTCCGGCGAGGCGAGGCCGATCTTGATCGAATCGAAGTTCTCGACCGGCACCTGCTGCTTGAACAACTTGAGTAAGTCTTTCATCGGGATCAACCCTCGCTCTCGAGTTCCATGTTGATGGCGAGGGAGCGGATCTCCTTCACCAGCACGTTGAACGATTCGGGCATGCCGGCCTTCATCTCGTGATTGCCATCGACGATGGCTTTGTACATCTGCGTGCGGCCGTTCACGTCGTCGGACTTGACGGTGAGCATCTCCTGCAGCGTGTACGAGGCGCCGTAGGCCTCCAGCGCCCACACTTCCATTTCGCCGAAGCGCTGCCCGCCGAACTGCGCCTTGCCACCCAGCGGCTGCTGCGTGACCAGGCTGTACGGCCCGGTGGACCGCGCATGCATCTTGTCGTCGACCAGGTGGTTCAGCTTCAGCATGTACATGTAGCCCACCGTCACGGCGCGCTCGAACGGCTCGCCGGTTCGGCCATCGTGCAGCGTGGTCTGCCCGGAGGGCGGCAGGTCCGCGAGCTTGAGCAGGTTTTTGATATCCTCCTCGCCCGCGCCGTCGAACACTGGCGTGGCCATCGGCACGCCGTGCCGCAGGTTGCTGGCCAGTTCGACCAGCTCTGCGTCGCTGAAGCCGGTCAGCTGTTCCTTCTGGCCGCCGGTCTCGTTGTACACCTCGTTCAGGAACTTGCGCACTTCGCCCAGCGCGCCTTGCGCATCGAGCATGCGGCCGATCTTGGCGCCGATGCCCTTGGCGGCCCAGCCCAGATGCGTTTCCAGGATCTGCCCGATGTTCATGCGCGAGGGCACGCCCAGCGGGTTTAGCACGATGTCCACCGGCGTGCCGTCGGCCATGTACGGCATGTCCTCGACCGGCACGATGGAGGAGATCACGCCCTTGTTGCCGTGACGGCCGGCCATCTTGTCGCCGGGCTGCACGCGGCGCTTCACCGCCAGGTACACCTTGACCATCTTGAGCACGCCCGGAGCGAGGTCATCGCCCGCGGTGATCTTGGCCTTCTTCTCCTCGAAGCGTTTCTCGAAGTTCTTGCGCTGCGCGCGCATGCGCTCGGCCACGGTCTCCAGCTGCGAATTCAGCTCCTCGTCCTTCAGGCGGATCTCGAACCACTGCTCGCGCGGCACGTCGTTGAGGTAGACCGCGTCGATCTTGGTGCCTGCCTTGAGTTTCTTCGGGCCGCTGTCGGCGGTCTTGCCCAGCAACATGCCGGACACGCGCTGGAACAGGTCATCCTCCAGGATGCGCTGCTGATCCGCCAAGTCCTTGCGCACACGCTCCAGTTCGGACTTCTCGATGGACAGCGCACGCGAGTCCTTCTCCACGCCGTCGCGGGTGAACACGCGCACATCGATGACCGTGCCGTCCATGCCCGGAGGTACTCGAAGCGACGTATCTTTAACGTCTGAGGCTTTCTCGCCGAAGATGGCTCTCAGCAACTTCTCCTCAGGAGTGAGCTGGGTCTCGCCCTTCGGAGTGACCTTGCCCACCAGGATGTCACCGGCGCGCACCTCCGCGCCGATGAAGGCGATGCCCGCCTCGTCCAGCTTGGCCAGCGCGCTGTCGCCCACGTTGGGGATGTCGGCGGTGATTTCCTCCGGTCCCAGCTTGGTGTCGCGCGCGACGCAGGTCAGCTCCTCGATGTGGATGGTGGTGAAACGGTCTTCTTCCACCACGCGCTCGGAGATGAGGATGGAGTCCTCGAAGTTGTAGCCGTTCCAGGGCATGAAGGCGACCAGCAGGTTCTGGCCCAGGGCCAGCTCGCCCAGGTGCGTGGACGGGCCGTCCGCCAGCACATCGCCGCGCTGGATGGCATCGCCCGACTTCACCAGCGGCCGCTGGTTGATGCAGGTGTTCTGGTTGGAACGTGTGTACTTGGTGAGAGAGTAGATGTCCACGCCCGGCTCGCCGGCTGTGGTCTCGTTGTCGTTCACCCGCACCACGATGCGCGAGGCGTCCACCGAGTCCACGGTGCCGCCGCGGCGCGCCACCACGGTGACGCCGGAGTCGATGGCCACCGCGCGCTCCATGCCGGTGCCGACCATCGGCGTCTCCGAACGGAGCGTAGGCACTGCCTGGCGCTGCATGTTCGAACCCATGAGCGCGCGATTGGCGTCGTCGTGCTCCAGGAACGGAATCAGCGAGGCGGCTACCGAGACGATCTGTTTGGGCGAGACGTCCATGAAATTGATCTTCTCGCGCTCGGCCAGCATGAACTCGTTCTGGCTGCGGCAGGAGACCAGTTCATCCACGAACTCGCCCTTGTCGTTCAACTGCGCGTTCGCCTGGGCGATGACGTACTGGCTCTCTTCGATGGCAGAGAGGTAGTCGATCTGGTCGCTGACCCGGCCGTCCACCACGCGCCGGTACGGCGTCTCCAGGAAGCCGTAGTTGTTGGTGCGAGCGTACACGGCCAGCGAGTTGATCAGGCCGATGTTCGGACCTTCCGGGGTCTCGATCGGGCAAACCCGGCCGTAATGAGTCGGGTGCACGTCGCGCACCTCGAAACCGGCGCGCTCGCGCGTGAGACCACCGGGTCCCAAGGCCGAGACACGCCGCTTGTGCGTGACCTCGGACAGCGGATTGTTCTGGTCCATGAACTGCGAGAGCTGCGAGGAGCCGAAGAACTCCTTCACCGCCGCCGCCACGGGCTTGGCGTTGATCATCTCCTGCGGCATGATCGGCTCGCTCTCGGCGATGGTCAGGCGCTCCTTCACTGCGCGCTCCACACGCACCAGGCCGATGCGGAAGGCGTTCTCCGCCATCTCGCCCACGCTGCGCACGCGGCGGTTGCCCAGGTGATCGATGTCGTCCACATGGCCGTTGCCGTTGCGGATGTCGATCAGGGTCTTAAGCACCTCGATGATGTCTTCCTTGCTGAGCACGCCCGAACCGGTGATGTCCTCGCGGCCCACGCGGCGGTTGAACTTCATACGCCCCACGGGCGACAGGTCGTAGCGCTCGGCGTTGAAGAACAGGTTCTGGAACAGGTTCTCGGCCGCATCCTTGGTGGGCGGCTCGCCGGGGCGCATCATGCGATAGATTTCCACCAACGCCTCCAGGCGCGTCTTGGTGGGATCGATGCGCAGCGTGTCGGAAATGTACGGGCCGCGGTCCAGGTCGTTGACGAACAGCGTCGCCACCTGGGTGATGCCGTTCTCGATGAGCTTGCCCACGCTGGGCACGGTCAGCACTTCGTTGGCCTTGGCCAGGATCTCGCCGGTCTCGGTGTTGACCACGTCGGCGGCCAGGATCTTGCCCTGCAGGTACTCGATCGGCACCGGCAGGCGCGCAACGCCCGCCTCTTCCAGATCGCGCACGTGGCGCGCGGTGATGCGCCGGCCTTCCTCGACGATGACCTTCTTGCCGACGCGAATTTCGAAGGCTGCGGTCTCACCGCGCAGGCGCTGCGGGATGACTTCGAACTCGATCTCCTTCTTGGACAGGTGGAACACGTTCTTCTCGAAGAACATGTCCAGCATCTGCTCCTCGTTGTAGCCCAGGGCGCGCAGGATGATGCTCACCGGGAGCTTGCGGCGCCGGTCGATGCGCGCGAACACGCAGTCCTTCGGGTCGAACTCGAAGTCCAGCCACGAGCCGCGGTAGGGAATGATGCGGGCGCTGAACAGGAGCTTGCCCGAGCTGTGGGTCTTGCCGCGGTCGTGGTCGAAGAACACGCCGGGGCTGCGATGGAGCTGGGAGACGATGACGCGCTCGGTGCCGTTGATGACGAAGGTGCCGTTGTCGGTCATCAGCGGCAGCTCGCCCAGGTACACCTCCTGCTCGCGCACGTCCTTCACCGGCTTCTTGGCGCCGCTGGCTTCCTTGTCGAGCACGATCAGGCGCACCTTGACGCGCAGGGGCGCGGCATAGGTCAGACCGCGCAGCTGGCATTCCTTCACGTCGAACACCGGCTCGCCCAGGCGGTAGCTCACGTACTCGAGTGTGGCGTTGCCGGAGTAGCTGCTGATCGGGAACACGCTGTCGAACGCAGCATGCAGGCCGATATCCTCGCGACGGGTTTCCGCCACGTCGGACTGCAGGAAGCGCCGGTAGGAATCCAGCTGGATGGCGAGCAGGTAGGGCGTGCCCAGGATGCTCGGTCGCTTGCCGAAATTCTTGCGGATTCGCTTCTTTTCAGTGAATGAATAAGCCATGTGTTGCGGTCCCTAGGCGCCAGTGCGCCTTGTCAGGCGCTGCGCGCCAATTCCCAGGCGCTGCGCGCCAACTTTCAACCGGGGTCGAAGCGACCCCGTATGACAGGCGCCCGCTTCGCGGGCGAAAGATAAATCACGCGGCAATGCCAGCCGGCGCCGTAAGGCGCCGGCTGGCCAACTTGCGCGTGGATCGAACGCCAATGCCACTTACTTGATGGCAGCCTTGGCGCCGGCGTCCTCGAGCTTCTTCTTGATGCCTTCCGCGTCGGCCTTGGAAATGCCTTCCTTGACGGTGGAGGGAGCGCCTTCCACCAGGTCCTTGGCTTCCTTCAATCCCAGGCCGGTGATTTCGCGGATGACCTTGATGACGCCCACCTTGTTGGCGCCGAACTCGGTCATGGTCACGGTGAACTCGGTCTGCGCCTCGGCCGCCGGAGCCGCCGCGCCGCCGGCGGCTGCACCGCCCACCGCCGCCACGGCTACCGGAGCGGCCGCCGTCACGTTGAATTTCTTCTCCATGTCGGCGATCAGCTCGACCACCTCGATCACGGACATCTTGGAAATCGCTTCGAGAATATCGTCTTTGGAAACAGCCATTGAAATCTCCTGAAAAAACTTGTTGAGCCTTGCGCCCCGCGAACCGTACCGCCGGTGTTCACCGCGGCACGGAAACGCCGGCGCCTAGCCTAGCCGGCCGCGCCGGCCGCCTTCTTCGCGTCGGCCACGGCCTGGAGTGTGCGCACCAACTTGACGTTGGGCGCGGCCAGGGTGCCGACGAACTTCGCAATCGGTGCCTTGAGGACGCCCAGCAACTGCGACAACGCCTGCGCGCGCGTGGGCAGCGAAGCCACGCGTTCCAGGTCCTTGGCGGGCAGCATCTGCCCTCCCAGGGACACCAGCGTCGTCACCAGTTTTTCATTGTCCTTCGCAAACGTCTTGACGATGCGCGCCGCCGCGCCGGGGTCGTCTTGCGAGAATGCGAGGATGATCGGTCCTTTCAGCGCCGGGGCGATGCACTCGAACGACGTACCGGCGAGAGCCTTGCGCGCCAGCGTGTTCTTGACGATGCGCACGTAGACGCCCTCTTTGCGCGCCTTGGCGCGAAAATCGGTCATCTGCGTCACCGTCAAGCCACGGTTCTCGGCGCCCACCACGGACAGCGCCTTCGCCGCCACCGCGTTGACTTCCGCCACCACGACTTTCTTGTCTTCCAACTTGAGTGCCATCCGGTTCTCCGTTCAGCAACTACACACCGGCTCACCGCTCAAGGCGGAGCGCCGGACCCTTGCGGCGGAACCGTTTCGGAAATCTCCAGCTACGGGTCCCACCATCTGCGCAGGCGGTCTTTAAGAGCCCGGCCGGCTCGCCTGCGGTCTTCGATGGTGGGTGCATGGGCGGCGAAACCTCGCCATGCCACCCTCCATCAATTCCAATGTTCGGTTTAAAAAAATCGGCGTTACAAACTCAAAGACGCCTGGTCGACCGGCACACCGGGTCCCATGGTCGAGGACAGCGTCAGTTTTTTGAGATAAATGCCCTTGGCGGTCGCCGGTTTGATCTTCTGCAGATCGGCCAGCAGCGCCAGCAGGTTCTCCTTGAGCTTGCCCGGCTCGAAATCGGCGCGGCCGATCTGCGCGTGCACCACGCCGCCCTTGTCGGTGCGGTAACGCACCTGGCCGGACTTGGCGTTCTTCACCGCGCCGGCCACGTCCGGCGTCACCGTGCCCACCTTGGGGTTGGGCATCAGGCCGCGGGGGCCCAGGATCTGACCGAGCTGACCGACGATGCGCATGGCATCCGGGCTCGCGATCACCACGTCGAAATCGAGCTGGCCGGCCTTGACCTTCTCGGCCAGGTCATCAAAACCCACCACGTCGGCGCCGGCGGCGCGCGCCGCATCGGCATTCTTGCCCTGGGTGAACACCGCCACGCGCACGGTCTTGCCCGTGCCATGCGGCATCACGGTGGAACCGCGCACTTGCTGGTCGGACTTCGAGGCATCCACGCCCAAATTTACGGACACATCCACCGACTCGTTGAACTTCGCGGTGGCCAGTTCCTTCACCAGCTTCAGCGCATCATCGATAGGGTACTGTTTGCCCGGTTGGACCTTGTCCTTCCAGACCTTGGTTCGCTTGACGAGAGCAGCCATGATTACAAGCCCTCCACGTCGACGCCCATGCTGCGGGCGGTGCCGGCGACCGTGCGCAATGCCGCGTCCATGTCAGCCGCGGTGAGGTCGGGCATCTTGATCTTGGCCACGTCCTCCAATGCTTTTCGCGAGATCTTGCCGACCTTCGCCGTGTTCGGCGTGCCGCTTCCCTTGGGGATGCCGAGTGCCTTGCAAATCAGCACCGAGGCGGGCGGAGTCTTCAAGATGAAGGTAAAGCTACGATCGCTGTACACCGTGATCACCACGGGTGTCGGCAGACCCTTCTCCAGGCTCTGCGTCTGGGCGTTGAACGCCTTGCAGAACTCCATGATGTTCACGCCCTGCTGGCCGAGCGCAGGCCCCACGGGGGGACTCGGATTCGCCTGGCCTGCAGGAATCTGCAGCTTGATATAGCCGGTTACTTTCTTTGCCACTGATCAACTCCTGGGTGCCAACGCTTCCCTCGCGGGAAGCTCCCCGATAAAAAAGTCAGCCTTTCTCGACCTGGGAAAAATCCAGCTCCACGGGGGTCGAACGCCCCAGGATCTGCACCGCCACCTGCAGGCGGTTCTTTTCGTAGTTCACCGACTCGACCACACCGTTGAAGTCGTTGAACGGCCCATCGGTGACGCGCACCACTTCGCCGGGCTCGAACAACACCTTGGGCTTGGGCTTGTCCACGCCCTCCTCGACCCGGCGCAGGATGGACATGGCCTCCTTGTCGGTGATAGGCGCCGGCTTGTCGCTGGTGCCGCCGATGAAGCCCAGGACCTTGGGCACTTCCTTCACCAGGTGCCAGGTCTCCTCGTCCATTTCCATCTGCACCAGCACGTAACCAGGGAAGAACTTGCGATCGGACTTACGCTTCTGGCCGTCGCGCATTTCCACCACTTCCTCGGTGGGCACGAGAATTTCGCCGAACTTGTGCTCAAGGCCGGCGCGCCTGACGCGCTCCTTCAGCGACTCGGACACCTTGTGTTCGAAGTTCGAATAGGCATGAACCACATACCAACGCAGGGACATATCCGCTCCTACCCTCGCCTCAGCCCTGGCCCGTCATGGTCCGGGTCAGCCACGTGAGCACCCAGTCCAGCGCCCAGAAAAAAACACCCATGATCCCTGTGAAAATGAACACCACGTAGGTGGTCTTGGTGGTCTCCTCGCGGTCCGGCCACACCACCTTGCGCAATTCCACGCGCGAGCCCAGTGCGAACTGCCAGAATTGGCGCCCATACCAGGACAACCAGACCAGACCCAGGCTCACCGCCAGCGCGCCGATGACCATGGCCACGCGCACCAGCAGCGACTGGTCCTCGAACCAGTAGAACGCCACGATGCCGGCCAGCAGCACGATGCCCGACAGGGCAAGGAGCACGGTGTCCTTCGCCGCCGGGTTATCCGTTGTATGCACTTCCGCCATTGTCAAAGCACCCGCTCAACGTGGCAGGCCAGGAGGGAATCGAACCCCCAACCTGCGGTTTTGGAGACCGCCGCTCTGCCAATTGAGCTACTGGCCTAGTTGATCGCTGACGCAAGGACTAACGGGGTCAAAACGGCCGTTAGACCTGCGCCTGTCTCAAACTTCTCGGGGCCGTTTTGACCCCGTATGAGATCAGCCCGCTGTCGCGGGCTGCTCTGTTAATACCCCTTTATGCAATCACCTTGGAGACGACACCGACGGTTTTGGTCGCATTCATCACGCGATCACCTTGGACACCACACCCGCGCCCACGGTCTTGCCACCCTCGCGGATCGCAAAGCGCAGCCCCTGCTCCATCGCAATCGGACTGATCAGCTCCACCACAATCTTGATGTTGTCCCCGGGCATCACCATCTCGGTCCCCGCCGGCAACTCCACCGCTCCGGTCACATCGGTCGTACGGAAATAAAACTGCGGCCGGTAGCCCTTGAAAAACGGCGTGTGTCGCCCGCCCTCCTCCTTGGTCAGCACGTACACTTCGGCCTCGAACTTCGTGTGCGGGGTAATGCTGCCGGGCTTGCACAAAACTTGCCCGCGCTCCACTTCCTCCCGCTTGGTGCCCCTGAGCAGCACCCCCACGTTGTCCCC
>JAFEGC010000480.1 GCA_018240265.1 Pseudomonadota bacterium
AACGTAGACATGGGCGCGTCTATTTCATATCCCACGCCGTTCACATCCAGCAGCAGGCTGGGCGGATGCTTGGCGGCGATGCGTCCCTTGAGAAAACCGATCATCGGGCGCGGCCGCTCAGTTTCACGGCCAGGGTCCAGGCCGCGCGTCCGCTGGGGGCCGCCCGCGCCGGAGAAGGGACGGACACGCGGCCGCGCAGCGCATGGCACACGGCCACCGCCAGCGCATCGGCCGCGTCGGCGGCAAGGTTCCCCTGGAGGTTGAGCAGGCCCTTCACCATGAGCTGCACCTGCTCCTTGGCGGCGCCGCCCGACCCGACCACCGCCAGCTTGATCTGGCGCGGCGCGTACTCGTACAGGTCTGCGGCGCATTCCACCAGGCCGCAGATGGCCGCGCCGCGCGCTTGACCGAGCTTGAGCGCGCTGTCGGCGTTGCGGTTGACAAACACGCGTTCGATGGAAATCTGATCCGGCTGGTACTGCGCCGCCAGCTCCCGGACGCTGCGGAAAATTTCCTTCAGGCGCACGCCGAACTCGCCCTCGCGGGTGCTGATCACACCGCTGGCCACGTAGCTCAACTGCTGGCCGGCCACGTCCAGGACGCCATAACCCGTCCGCTGCGAGCCGGGGTCGATACCGAGTATGCGCAAGGAATTCACCGCGTTGCTGCCTGCGCGACTATGATACCGGCAATATTCCGTCAAACCCACCGTTGACGGCGTATTTATCCTGTGGAAACAAAGACATCACATCGCGCCGAGGAGCCGCCCCGCTACCGGGAAGCGCTCGCGGCGGTGCGCGATCTGGAACTGGTGCCCGAGGCAGCAGCCGCGCGCGAGACGGGCCTGGCCAGCGCCGAGATCCTCGCCACTCTGGAGGCCGACGAGGATCTGGTAATCGGCACTGCCATTCACGCGCTGCTGGATCACGGCTGGATCGAGCGCGAGGCCGCCGTGCGGCGGTTCGGCGAGCATGCGGTGAAGCTCGCGCGCGAGCTCAACCAGCTGGGCAGCTTCGGCCTGCCGGCCGGTTGGACGCCGGAGCGGGGATTGGAGCCCGGACAGGCCGAAGCGCTGCGCAAAATGCTGGTCGCCGTGGTGGCGGACGTGCGGCTGGTGCTGGCGCGCCTGGCCGAGCAATTGCAACGCCTGCGCACCGCGCGCAGCGCCGGCGCCGATACCCAGCAGCGTCTGGGCGTGGAAACCCGCGAAGTCTATGCTCCGCTCGCCAACCGCCTGGGCGTGTGGCAGCTCAAGTGGGAACTGGAGGACTTCGCCTTCCGCTACCTGGAACCGGTGGAATACAAACGCATCGCCACGGCGCTGAAGTCGCGCCGCTCCGAGCGCGAGGCCTTCCTGCATCGCTTCCAGACCGAGCTGGGGCGGCATCTCGCGCAGGCTGGCATCAAGGCGCAGATCAGCTCCCGACCCAAACACATCTACAGCATCTGGCTGAAAATGCGGCGCAAACAGGTGCCCTTCGAGCGGGTGATGGACGTGCACGCGGCGCGCGTGCTGGTGAACGACATCGCTGATTGTTACGCCGCGCTCGGCGTGGTGCACTCACTGTGGCCATTCATCTCCGGCGAATTCGACGACTACATCGCCACGCCCAAGGACAACCTGTACCGCTCCATCCACACCGCCGTCATCGGCCCCGGCGGTGAGCCGGTGGAAGTACAGATCCGCACCCACGAGATGCACGCCGCCAGCGAGCTGGGCGTGGCCTCGCATTGGCGCTACAAAGAGGGCGGACGTTCCGATGCGGCTTACGATCGCAAGATCAACCAGCTGCGCTCCCTCCTTGCCCCCACCGACCTTGCCGAATCGGGCCGCGACTTTCTCGACCGGGTGCGCGTGGACCTGTTCGCCGACCGCATCTATGTACTCTCGCCCA
>JAFEGC010000481.1 GCA_018240265.1 Pseudomonadota bacterium
CCCACTTCGGTGTGCGGCAGGATGCCAAATAGCTGGGTGAGGCTGGCCTGTGCGTCGAGGTCCACCAGCAGCACGCGATAACCGTGCATCACCAGATACTGCGCCAGGTGCGCCGCGGTGGTGGTCTTGGCCACGCCGCCCTTGAAATTACAGATGGAGATGATCAGGCCCGGTTGAGTCGGCGCGCGCGGAGAAGCCAGCTGGAAGGCGCGCCGTAGCTCGAATATTTCCGGTAACGAGAATTCCCGCCGCCGCGGATTGGGTGTGGTGCCTTGGGGAAGCTGCGCATGGCGGTCGAGCCGCCGGTACAGGGTTTCGACCTTGAGGTCGAGCAGGGCGGCCACTTCGGGACCGATGAATTTACGCAGGGTCTTGCGATGATTCGGATGGGTGGCAAGATCGCGTATGGTCTGATTGAGGTCCGCGGCGCGCCGCGCCAGGTCGCTGATGCCCTGGGCGCCGACGGCGGCTCGTTCCTCGGCGAGGGTGACGGTGTTCAGCACGGTGTCGGGATTGGCTGCCATGAAACGCTGCATTGGCCTGCAGACACAAACTGGGTCGGATGTTACTGTCCCCGTTATGTTATAGCAAGGATGATCGATCGAAAAGCCAACATCGCAAGACGGATGCCGCGAAAGTAGGCGAGAGGGGGTGCATCATGCAATGGCTTATGTTAGGACCGGTCCTGTTCCTGGGCGCTGGCGCATCTGCTTGCGAACGGGCGGCTGGCGGATGTGCGCCTGTTCGGCGTTGCGCCGCTGGGTGTCAGTCTGTGATGCTGGCGACCAAGCTACTTCCCAGCGACTAGCTCTTTATAGCTCTCGATGTGCTATATAGCCGGAGTCATCCTATAAAGAGCTAGTCATGAGCAACCTACCCGGGGATCCATGGCACTTCCCGCGGCCCATGTTAGCCGAGCAGTATCTGGCCACCTTCGAGGTCGGCTTGATCTCGGCACGGGCGCTCTTCGCCGCGCGTCGCATGGGCAAATCGCAATTTCTGGAAAAGGACTTGATCCCCGCCGCTCGCGCCCGCGGTTACGTCACGGCCTATGTGAACTTGTGGGATGCCCGCCGTTATCCGCTCTCCACCCTTCTCGCCGTGATCGGGCGAGCCGTCGAACCGACGGGATGGCACAAGCTTCTCAAGCGGCTCAAGCGGCCCCTCAAGCATCTCAAGGCCTCTGCCAAAGTCTCCGGCATGGTTGAAGGGACGCTGGAGGCGGCGCTGGCCGACGAACCCGCCTCCGTCACCCAACCGCTCTTGTCCGAGCTGATTCGCGGCTTCTCCAGCTCCGATCGGCGGATGCTCCTCGTGCTGGATGAAGCACAAGTGCTCGCCGCCGCCGATCAGGCCGACCTGTCCCATGCGCTGCGGGCGGCTCTGGACAGTCGCAAGGCCAACATCAAGGTCGTCTTTGCCGGAAGCTCCGAGGTCACCTTGAGGCGCATGTTCGGACGAGCACGCGAGCCGTTCTACAACTGGGCGGCACTCGAGCCGTTTGAGCTGTTGGGCCGAGAGTTCGTACAGTCGATGGTGACGAAGGTGAATCGGCTCTCGCGCTTCCCTTTGAACTTGGAGGACGCGTTGCATGCCTACGAGGCCCTGCACCGCACCCCCGAATTTCTGCGCCGCTTCCTGACCCGGTATCTGGAGTATGCCGAGCTGGGCGTGGACGCGGCCCTCACCGCCACGCGAAGCCACATTTTCAATGATCAGCACTTCGCTGAAGTGTGGACTCACCTCACCCCTGCCGCCCGCATCGCGCTGCGTTTGCTGGCTCGTGGACAAACGGATCTCTTCTCGAGCGCTGCGCGCGCAAGATTTGCGTCCAAGGCGCGCGCGCGCCAGCGCGTGACCCTCTCGCACGTGCAGAATGCACTGCGAGTCCTC
>JAFEGC010000482.1 GCA_018240265.1 Pseudomonadota bacterium
ATAGTACGGTTCGATACCTGGGAATCGAGCTCGATGACGCTCTCGAAATGGCTGAACAGACCGAAGTTTAGGCAACTGCCGACGCCGGTCAGGCACTGCCTGGCAAACACTGCCGCTGTAAGCAGCCAGTCAATCGCAAACTGTCTGAGCCCGGCATCGTGCGATCTTGATGCGTCTCGATGACCTCGCCGCGTAGCTCAGCCCGATAGCGGCCATCCCGCTGGGCACCCATCAGCTTGCCCCGAAGCTGCGCAGGCGTCGCATTGGCGCTGACCCCTTGGCTTCTCAGCTGCCGCGCAAACTGCTCCCGGTAGCGCCTCAGGTCGGCCTTACGGATGTTCAGCCGCGCCTGGCCGTCCATGCGGTGGGCGACGACGAGGTGCACGTGCGGATGATCCTCGTCCGTATGCAGCACCATGGCATACCGGTGCTGAAGTCCGAACTCCTCGCGAGCGAATTCCCGACCGGCCGCCACGCTCTTCGAAGTTCCAGCTGCCCCGCATGGTGTCGATGTCCAGCTCGCCATACCGCCAAGCGTCGCACCGGCATCGAGGACTTCCGCTTTCACGACTTGAGACACACCTGGACTTCATGGCACGTACAGAGCGGGGCCTCGCTGCAGGAGTTGATGGAACTGGGTCGCTGGAAGTCGTACGAGATGGTGCTGCGCTATGCGCACCTGGCCCCGGAGAAAATGAAATCCGTGGCGAGGCGCATCGAACGTCTCGCGAGTGCGACACCGACGCTACGAATTGGAAACGTAGCAAACATTGCTACGTTTTCACGACGAGCGGCGAACTCGGATCGCTTCGGAACGCGCTCACTTTGATTCGTGGCGCGCCCGGAGAGATTCGAACTCCCGACCCCTTGGTTCGAAGCCAAGTGCTCTATCCAACTGAGCTACGGGCGCGTGGTGTGCAGTGTGCCAGCGGCGCGGGCGGTGGGCAAATCCGTGCGGCCGTTGCCGGCCGCGCAAACGCCTTATTTCTGCCGCCCCGGCACATACTCCTCCATCACCGCCTTCTCCAGCAGGTTCAGCGGCAGCTGGCCCTGGCCAAGCAGAAAATCATGGAAGCTCAGCAGGTCGAATTTATTGCCGAGCGCGATCTCGGCCTTGGCGCGCACGGCTTGCAGGTATTGACTGCCGTAGAAATACGAAGTGGCCTGGCCAGGCATGTTGAAGGTGTAGCGGTCCACCTCCTGCTTGGCCATGGGTTCGGACAGAGCCACCTCGTCCATGAGGATACGCTTGGCGGCGTCGGGCTCGATCATGCCGAGGTTCAGCATCGGATCCAGCATGGCGCGCGCAGCACGCATCAGCCGCAACTGCAGCGTGCACAGCTGCCCGTCGAGCGGTTCGTAGGGCTTCATCACCGCCTCGGCGTACAGCGCCCAGCCTTCGACATTGGCGCTGTTGAACGCGAACACGGCGCGCGCGATCGACACGCCCTGCTCCAGCGTGCGCGAGATCTGCAGCTCGTGTCCGGGACGCGCCTCGTGCGCCACCAGCGTCCAGGTCACTGCGCCGTACGAAAAGTCGTCGTAATCCTCGCCGGACTTCGCGTTCGGGTTGCTCACCGGGATCACGAACGCCGCCGGCTGACCGGTGTTGCCGATCAGGGGCGGCACGTCGATATGCGGCGCGGGCGTGGCGGCGGATTCGGCCTCGCTCCCCAGCCGGATCACGGCGGCGCGCTGTGGCAGGGTTGCCACGCGATGCTCACGCACCAGCTGTTCGATGGCCGCCAGGCGTGAACGGTAGGTATCCAGCAGCTTGTCCTGCGGAATTTTCTGTTTCTTCAGCTCGCGGATCACATCCACATAAGAGCTCGATTTGAAACCGCGCTCGCGCGCCACCAGCGCGGCCAGCGCCGCC
>JAFEGC010000483.1 GCA_018240265.1 Pseudomonadota bacterium
TGCGCGCCGGCATCCAGCGCGCGCCGCCTCAAGACCCGCAGAAGTTTGGCGGGATGCACCGAGGCATCGTCGTGGTAGACCAGGCCGCCGTGGTAATAAGGCGTGTCGATTTCCGCGCCTTGATCGACCTGCCGCACCACGCTGATGCGTTGTTCCAGGCCCGCCGGCTGCCGCTCGGCCTCGCGCCTGAGCACATCGAAATGCCGCGCCGTGTGAGCGCCGTAGTAGTAGCCGCTGCGGCGCCAGTCGAACGAAAGGCCTTGGTCTTGCGCCAGCGAGCGCAGGTATTCCATGGCCGCGAACCCCTCGCGGCCGATGGCCAGCGCGCGCTCGCGCCCGTGCCGGCGCGCCAGCGCCTCGAAGCCGGGCTTGAAGCTGTAGGCCACCTGCCCGCCGTTGCGTCCCGAGCAGCCGGTGCCGAACGCACCGGCATCGAGCACCAGCGTCGATCGTCCCGCGCCGGCCGTTTCCCGCGCGGCCGACAGGCCGGTGTAGCCCGCGCCGACGATGGCCACGTCCACCGATTCAGGAAACGGCGACTCCGGATCGATGGGCAGATCCAGCCCGTCGAGCCAGTAAGGCTCGGTGGAGATCGGCGCTTGCGTCGCGTGGCTTGCAGCTTTCACTATAATCGGAGCCGTCCGCGGTCATCAGTCACGGTACATCATGACGAAGCTACTGTCCTTTTCCATCGGCGGCAAATCCGCTTTCGGCGTGCTCGAGGATGAGAAGATATTCGATCTGTCCCGACGCCTGCCGGACATCCCCGACCTGCGCGCCCTGCTCGGCGCCGGCGGCTTTCCGCGGGCGAAGGCTGCGCTCGCGGGCGCCACGGTCGACTACCAGCTTTCGGACATCGTCTTTGCGCCGGTCATTCCCAATCCGGCCAAAATCCTGTGCATCGGTCTGAACTACGAAGAGCACGTGGCGGAGACCCAGCGCCCACGCACGCGCTTTCCCACCGTGTTCACGCGCTTCGCCGACACGCTGGTGGGACATGGCGGTGCCGTGATCAAGCCGCACCACTCGAGCAAGGTGGACTACGAGGCCGAGCTGGCGGTGATCATCGGCAAGCCGGGCCGCGACATCCCGCGCGAACGGGCGGCCGAGCACGTGGCGGGCTACGCCTGTTTCAACGACGTGTCCGTCCGCGACTTCCAGGGACATACCAGTCAGTTCACGGCGGGCAAGAATTTCCCCGGCAGCGCGCCGTTCGGCCCGGTGCTGGTCAGCGCCGACGAACTGGGCGTTGTCGGCCCGCAGCGCATCCAATCACGGTTGAACGGACAGGTGATGCAGAACGCCCACTTGGGCGAGATGATTTTTCCCATCTCAGAACTCATCGCCTACATCTCGCAATGGACGCCGCTGGCCGTGGGTGACGTGATCGCCACCGGCACACCGGGCGGCGTCGGCATGCGGCGCGTGCCGCCGGTGTACATGGGCGATGGCGATGAAATCGTGGTGGAAATCGACGGCGTGGGCGTGCTGAAGAACAAGGTGGTTGCCGCATGAACGCTCCGGCCGCGGCCGGACGGCCGATGCTGCGAGCGGCCCCCTCGGGTTCCGCAACGGCATCCGCATTGTTACGGGTTGTGTTCCAGGTGAGGCGCCCCCAGTGTGATTAAGAGGCCATCGTAGTTTTGGAGGGGAACATGCACATTCAGCGCTCGGACTTTCCGCATTTCGCACAACTGCTCAAGGAACGGGCCAAAATCCTGCGGCGCGAGATTCGCGACACACTGCTGCGCGCCGACCAGGAGCGTTACGCGAACCTGGCCGGGCAGGTGCATGATGCCAGCGAAGAGTCGCTCGCCGATTTGCTGGTGGACGTGAACCAGGCCGAGATCGCGCGCGACGTCCAGGAGCTGCGCG
>JAFEGC010000484.1 GCA_018240265.1 Pseudomonadota bacterium
TCATCCCGCAGCCGGGCGGTGAGCGCGATCAGGCGGAGCGATACCCATACCCAGGCGAATCGCAGCACGGCGAGGCCAAGATTGATGGCGAGCACATACCCCACCAGCCACCATGGATTGACGTGGTTGGACTGCTGCACCACGCCTACCGCGCCCGACAGAATGGCCGGCAACTGCTCGCCGAGCAGCACGAACATCACACCGTTCAAGGTGAACTGCACGGTGTCCCAAACGGCGGTGCGCTGCATGCGCGTGGCGCCCAACGCACGACCGGTCAGCTCGACGTAGCTCATGGCGATGCCGGCCGACACCGCCGCGAGGATGCCCGAGCATCCCGTGTGCTCGGCGGCCTGGTAGGCGGCGAACGGCAGCAGCAGGCTGACCAGGACCTGCGAGCCGGTCTCCTCGCCGAAGCGCGCATTCACGGCGTTCTTGACCAGCATGATGATCATGGTCAGGCCAACGCCGATGGCCACCCCGCCGGCCACCAACTGAACAAAGGTCAGCGCCGCGGACGGCAAGGAGAATGTGCCCGTCAGCGCGGCAGCCACCGCAAAGCGAAAACAAACCAGTCCCGAGGCGTCGTTGAGCAGGGATTCGCCTTCCAGCACGTGCAGGACGCGCCGCGGCATCGGAACCCGCTCGGTGATGGCGGACACAGCCACCGGATCGGTGGGAGAGACGATGGCGGCCAGCGCGAAGGCCACCGGCATGGGCATGGCCGGGATCATCCAGTGGATGAAAAATCCCATCCCGACGACGGTGCAGATGACGAGGCCGAGCGCCAGCTCCAGGATCATGCCCTTGTCCCGCAGCAGCCCTTCCTTCGGGATCCGCCAGCCGTCGAGGAACAGCAGCGGCGGCAAGAACAGCAGAAAGAAGATGTCCGGTTCCAGGCGGACCCCGCGGTCGGAGAATACAGCCACGAGCGCGCCCAAGGCGATCTGCACCAGCGGCGTCGGGACCGCAAAAGGCAGCACGCGCACCAACAGTCCACTGCCCACGACGGCCGCCAGCATCGCGAGGACTATGCCGATCGTTCCCATTTGCAGGATTGTAAAGTGACTCTCGTAATGCCTAACAGGGTCGACCTGATGATAGATGGGCCGGATCGGCTTCGGTCAAGTTCGTACGTTGAGCAGGTAGCGTCCCTCACGATGGCGAACTTGTTTGAGCTTCTCGCGACTGAGTCGATAGGTGAAGCGGGAATTTTGCGCCTCGACGCACACATCGACGACTCGCCAGGCAGTCGGCGCTTTGGACTGCGCACTGCCGAGCTTCATCAGCAGCGCATCGCGCGTGAGCTGCATGCCTTGGATCTGCGCATGCGCGCACCGAAGTTCTCCGCAGCCGCCCACAAGCAGTCGCAGGCGGTAGCTGCCAGCACACATTCCGCTGACGATCAGCTGTTTGTAGATGCAGTTTCCGACATCTGGGAATCAGCGGGAACGTGAAGCGCGGAGAGATCTGGTCGATCGGCGGCGGGCCCGATTACCTGGGCAAACCTCGCCCAGCGGTTATCATCCAGGAAGATGCTTTCGATGCGACGGCATCCCTCGCTGTTTGCGCCTTCACGACCGATCCAACGGATGCGCCGCTTATCCGATTACTGGTCCGACCAACCGAGCACTACGGCCTCGAGCGCGAGTCACGCTTTATGGTAGATAAGGTAACGACCGTATCTAAAGGCAAAGTCGCCTACCGCATCGGAGAACTGGACGATGCGGATCTGGTGCGCCTCAATCGCGCGCTGGTGGTCTTCCTTGGGTTAGCGGGCGCGCCGTGAGACTAATCCATACCAGCAGCGTGTGCCGCTAAGCGCTCTGGACCGTAAGTTCGATGACGTATATCTGCGAGTCGTAG
>JAFEGC010000485.1 GCA_018240265.1 Pseudomonadota bacterium
AGCGGCCGCCGCATTCGGCTTCAAGGGATGGCGGCCACCTGCTCGTCGGGCTGGTGCCGGCCGCCGCCCACCACGCCCCACAGGAGCGCCGCGAAGACGGCACCCGCGAGGCTGGTTAGGCAGAAGAACAGCATCATTGGCTGGTAGCCTGCGGGATTCTGCGCGCCGGCGGCAAAGTGATCGTTGAGCGTGCCGGCGATGAGATTCGCGCCGGCGATGCCGGCGTTTTGCGTCGTGGCTATGAGACCCATCGCAAGCCCGAAGCGGTTGGCCGGCACCAGCGCCCGGCAGAAGGGCCAGAGCACGGCCGGCACCAGCGAATAGCTGATCCCGATGAGCACCGTGCCGATCCACAGGCTCGCCTGAGTCCAGGCCATGAGGGCGAGCGATAGAGGCAGCAGCAGCGCGCCGAAGGTTAGGAATGGCGCGTAGCGCCCGCTGCGGCCGCAGATCCAGCCGAACATCGGCGATGCGAACAGCGCCGCCAGGAAGACGTAGCTATTCATCGCGCCGGCGGTCGCAAGATCGAGGCCGTGCGAGTGCTGGAAGTACTTGATGGCGAAGGTGCTGCGAAACGCGAGGATCACGGCATACCAGAGAATGGTGAGCACCAGCAGGTACCAGTACGCCTTGCGGAAGCGAAACGAGCCCAGAACCGGTGGACTTGCGATGCGCACCACCTTGCCGCCACTCGGGCCGGGCGATCGGTCGAGCCATGCGTAGCCCAACGAGGCGAGCACCGAGCCCAGAGAAATGTACAGAGCGATCAATAGGGGCGGTTGCCAGCCGCCGGCATAGGCCGATGCCAGCCAGTTGGGCGACATGTCGGCGCTGAAGGAGCCGAGGCGTCCGGCTGCGATGCAAAGCGCCATCGGAAAGGCGAGGTTGCCTCGAGCGAAGTAGCGGCCAACCGCCGTGAGAACAGCGATGTTCAATGTCTCTGCCCCGATTCCGAACAGGAGCCGTCCACCGGCCATGCCCACGAAACTCGGGCTCAAGGCCGTCAGCGCGGCGCCGGCGGAGCAGATGACGCAGGTGATGAGGAGCATGCGCGAGGCGCCGAAACGATCCACGAGCAACCCACCCACCACGACGAGAACGATGTTTGGCAGGCTGTAGATCGCGTTCAACGTGGCGATCTGCGTGTCGCTGAAATGGCGCTGTTGCTGCAACAGATCGGCGACCGGCCCGATGGAGTCGTAGCAGTAGAGATCGCCGAAGAAGGCCGCCGATACCAGTGCAAACACCAACCAGCGCCGCCCGGCGTGCGGCGGATCCAAGTCTTGGGTCATGTCGCGCGGCATTTCAGGTACATCATGCCGTTTTGACGCAGCGCGTGCGCGGCCCCTCAACAGGGCGCGGTCCCTTGGCACGGCGCCCCGCTTCAGCAAGCCCCTTGAGGAATCGGCATGCGGCTGCGTCCTCGCCTACACTGCTTGCGCGAGGTGGATTCCATGAGTTACGACGAGCTGTATCGGGAAGTCGAGAGTTTTTACCGCGCCCTGCACGCACCCGGCCAGGATTGCGTCACCGATGGCGCCGATCTAACCGTCGCCGCCGACGGGCGCCGCGGCGCCTTCACAGCCACGGTATTCATGGATCTGGCCAGCGCACCGGCCACCCGCATCGCCGGCGTCAATCTCGAGAGCGGCGAGCTCACCGTGCGCGCCGCCGGCGCGGGCAACGATCGGCTGCCGCATTTTTCCCCGGATGGCCGGCTGGCATTTCTCTCGGACCGTGATCAGTGCGGCAACTTCCAGCTCTTCGTCGCCGATCCGGTATCGGGCGATGCGCGCGCCTGCCCGCCGGTCGATGGGGTGATCGAATCCCTCGCCTGGTCGCCGGACGGCA
>JAFEGC010000486.1 GCA_018240265.1 Pseudomonadota bacterium
GAACCTTGCCGGGCATCGACAAGTACCCGGCATCGGACATCTGGGCGGCCATCGAAGCCCATCGCAACGGTGGCGGGCAAGAGGCCGTCGGTGAGGCCGACATCAAGGGGCCGGAGTGGGAAGTGCTGACGGCGGCCAACCCGCCTGCGGATTACCCGCACTTCATGAGCAAGAAGGTCGCTACGCCGCCGGGCTTCGAGAGTCGGATCGCCAGAGTGTTGCTGCTGGAGAGGCTGCGTGAGGTGAATGCCTTGTTGGGCTTCACTCGCGTGGAGGCTCCCGAAGAATCGAGCGATCCGAGTGAGCGTCCTCAGATGGCGGGCCTCGCGCGCCGCAAGCCGGATTGGGTTCCTGCGAATCAGGTTCACGGCGAGGGCATCTTCATCCAGTTCGACGAAGCGGCGCTGCGAACCTGGGAGGCGCAGGATGGCGTCAAGCGCGTGGATGGAATGCTCGAAGGCGGGCATCGTGGATGGCGCAATTCGCGCCACCTCGATCCAAATGAGGGATACCCCGGCATCCGGTATGCCATGCTCCATACCCTCTCGCACCTGCTCATCCGCGAACTGGCGCTGGAATGCGGCTACAACGCGGCGAGCATCCGCGAACGCATCTACGCCGACGCGTCGAGCGCCAATCCGCAAGCGGGCATCCTCATCTACACGGCAGCAGCCGATTCGGATGGGACGCTGGGCGGCCTCGTCGATCTCGGCAAGCCGGAAAACCTCGGTCGGTTGCTCCGGCAGGCGCTGAACCGATCGAAGATATGCTCGTCCGATCCACTCTGCTCGGAACACGATCCGGCCAAAGACCGCTCGTTGCACGCGGCGGCCTGTCATGCGTGCAGCCTGGTCGCCGAGACTTCCTGCGAGCGGGGCAATCGTTACCTCGACAGATCGTTGCTGGTGCAGACCCTCGACCGAGGGGATGCCGCGTTCTTCGCGGGGCTGTGACATGGAAAGGCTGCTGGAAGCCGTCACAGCCGTGGTCTGTCTCGTGTCGCCGGAGAAGGTTCGGGCGCTGGCAGGCACGATTCGGAAGATCGAGGGTGTAAAGGCGAACGTCGCCCTGTCAGACGTCGTCGGTACGGCCACGGCCAAAGCCGTCGTCGAACGGCTCGTCGATGCGTGGCGGGTCACCTCGGTCGGTTCGGGCGAGTTGGCCTCGATGCTGCTCGCCGCCAGTCACGTGTTCGAGAACGTATCGACGCACCAGTCCACCGAACTCGTGTGGACGGGGCCGACGACGCCGTTCGTTTCCGCCAGACGAACCGAGCAGGCACTGCTGCAAGTCATCGGCGCAGCGAAGCAGACCTTGTTCATCACCAGCTTCGTGGCCTACGACGTCTCGACCATCGTGAAGGCATTGAACGATACGAGCACGCGCGGCGTGAGCATCTCGATGCTGCTCGAATCGTCGCAGGATCACGGCGGCAGCATTTCGTTCGACGTGATCGGCAAGATGCGGGCACTGGTCCCCACCGCGAAGCTCTACGCTTGGCGTGAACGGGTGGTTCCATTCGCGGATGGGCGGGTTCACGCCAAGGTCGCGGTCGCCGACGGCGAGGTGTGCTTCATCACCAGCGCCAACCTGACCGGCCATGCGATGGAGCAGAACATGGAGGCCGGTGTGCTCCTCACGGGCGGGCAGATTCCCAAACTGCTGCTCGACCATTTGCAGGCGTTGGTCGACACGAAGACGGTTTCACCCGTCTGACCCGTCACTCAACCCATCCGTCACGACGAACGTTGCCTGCCGGGTCAATCCCAGACGACCTCACAGCCGAGATATTCCCGAAGCACGATCTTCACGGTCAGCCCGTTGGTTTGGCTGGTACGAAAACG
>JAFEGC010000487.1 GCA_018240265.1 Pseudomonadota bacterium
GTAAGCACGCGCACGGCGCGCGAAATACGCTGCGCCAGCGCGCCATCGTCGGTGAGCAATTCCAGGCCGCCATCCACCGGCGGCAGCGGGTTGATGGCGAGCCAGCGGCCCATGCGCCGCGTACCGCGCGCACCGCCGGCGCGCCGTGCTGCCTCCAGCCGGTCCAGCGGCGCACCGGGCGAGCGATGCACCATCAGCAATTGCGCGGCGCGCGTTTCATCCAGGGGTTTGAAGCGGACCGGCTGGCCATCCAGGGTGATGCGATCGCCCGCCGCTAGCCGCGTCCCCGGCTCGGGTACCGTGCCGTTCACCAGCAGGCGGCCGGCTGCGATCCAGCGCTCCACCTCGCGGCGCGAGCCGATGCCGGCGGCGGCCAGGACCTTTTGGATTCGCTCGGTCACAACCGTCGGCGCGGCCCGACCGGCGGAATGAGCTGGCGTGGATCGGCCGGTATGACCCGCAGGCTCAGGCCGGCCGGCGCGGCGGTCCTGCGTAGATCGGCCTGGGCGTCCGCGAGCGCCACCGCTATTGCGCACGCGAAATCGCCCGCTTACTCGTGTTCGGGCCCGGCGGCCACCATGCCTTGCGGGCGCGCCTCCAACAGCGGTTCGGCCGACTCGTCCTCGTCCACCGCTTCCTCGGCGCCGGTTTCATTCGCGCAGACCTCCTCCGCAAACGCTTCGGGCTCGGTGGCTTGCGCAGCCGCGCCTTCTGCCACGGCGGCTTCCGCCCCCGGCAGCGCCAACTGCACGCGCAGCTCCTCCATTTCCTTGAGCTGCACCAGCGTGGGCAGGTCGTCGAGCTTCTTCAGGCCGAAGTAATCCAGGAAATCCTTGGTGGTGCCCAGGAGCTCTGGCCTGCCCGGCACGTCGCGGTGACCCACCACGCGCACCCAGCCGCGCTCCAGCAGGGTCTTGATGATGTTCGGATTGACCGCCACGCCGCGGATCTGCTCGATCTCACCGCGGGTGATGGGCTGACGATAGGCCACCAACGCCAGGGTTTCGAGCAGCGCGCGCGAATACTTCGCTGGCCGCTCCTGCCACAGCTTGGACACGGGCTCCGCGACGCCCGAACGGATCTGCACCCGCCAACCGCTGGCCACTTCCTTGAGTTCGATACCCCGACCCTCATAGTCCAGCGCCAACGCCTCCAGCGCCTCGCGTACCAACGGTTCCTGCGGATCTTCCTGCGCACCGAACAGGTCGACGAGCTCGGCCAGCGGCAGAGGCCTGCCGGCGGCCAGGAGCGCCGCTTCCACCACATTGCGTATGTATTGATCACTCATGCTGGAGTCCCTGATTCGCGCTGCTCGCCCACCAGCGCCAGGTGGCGCGCAGCTGGATTGCCCTTGCGCACGTGGAGCGGCGCATAGGGTTCGGATTGTGCAATATCGATCAGCCCTTCGCGAAGCAGTTCCAAAATGGCGACAAAGGTGACCGTGACGCCGCGCCGTCCCTCCTCGGGCCGGAACAGCCGGACGAACTCGACGAAACCGCCTTGATCCAACGCGCCAAGCACCTCGGTCATGCGCTGGCGCACCGAGAGGGGCTCGCGCTGCACGTGGTGGTGGGCAAACATGTCGCTGCGCGCCAGCACTTCCTGGAACGCCACCAGCATTTCCTGCAGGCTTACTTGTGGCAGAAGCCGTACGACCTTGCGATCGACCAGCTCCGCGCCCGCCACCCAGTAGTCGCGCTCCATGCGTGGTATGCGGTCGATGTTCTCGGCCGCGCGCTTGAAGCGCTCGTATTCCTGCAGGCGGCGCACCAGCTCGGCGCGCGGATCGGTCTCCTCGGCCTCACCCTCCACCTTCGGCCGCGGCAGCAGCATGCGCGAC
>JAFEGC010000488.1 GCA_018240265.1 Pseudomonadota bacterium
GCCGTGGCGCGCATCCTCATGCCGCGCTCGCAGGTGCGCCTGTCGGCGGGCCGAAGTGAAATGAGCGATGAGCTGCAGGCGCTGTGTTTCCTGGCCGGCGCGAACTCCATTTTCTACGGCGAAAAGCTGCTGACCACCGGCAATCCCGACACCGAGCACGACCGGCTGCTGTTCGAGCGCTTGGGGATATCGCCCGAGCCCGCGGCCGGTGGCGAGCCGCTGCGTGAATTCGGCTGACGCCTCATCGGCCGACGCTCTCGCCCACCTCGACCCTGCGCTGACGCGGCGCGCCTTCGCGCGCGCCAGCCGCGGCTACGATGCCGTCGCAGTGCTGCAGCAGCAGGTCCGCGACGAACTGCTGTCGCGCCTCGCGCTGGCGCGGGTGGCGCCAGTCACGGTGTTGGATGTGGGCGCTGGCACCGCACACTCCAGCGTCGCGCTGAAGAAGCGCTATCCCAAGGCCCGCGTCATCGCACTCGACAGCGCCCTGTCCATGCTGAGTCAGGCGCGCCGGCGCTTCACGCTACTACGACGTTTTGACCGGGTGTGCGCCGACGGTGCACGGCTGCCGTTGCCGGAGGGCAGCGTCGATCTGCTGTTCTGCAACCTGATGCTGCAGTGGGCCTCACCGGACCCTGTGTTGCGCGAATTCCGCCGCGTGCTGCGCGAAGACGGCGTGCTGGCGCTCACCAGCTGCGGACCGGATACCCTGCGTGAACTGCGCGCCGCCTGGGCCGAGACCGATAACCTGCCGCACGTGCTGCCGTTCATCGACATGCATGACCTGGGCGATGCGCTGGTGCGCGCCGGCTTCGCCGCGCCGGTGCTGGACGTGGAACGCTATACGCTAAACTATGCCGGCGTGCGCGAGGCGCTGGTGGATCTGCGCGCCAATGGTAGCTGCAATCCGCTGCCACAGAGACGCCACGCGCTCACCGGCAAGGCGCGCTTCGCCGCCATGCGCGCGCGCTACGAAGCGGCGCGCGAGGCGCAGCGCATCCCGCTGAGTTGCGAGATCGTATTCGCGCATGCCAGGGTCGGTGCGCACGCCCGCCGTGCCGGCGGCGATACGCGTGTGCCTCTGGAGCAGGTGGTTCGACAGCTGCCGGGACGGCGCCGGTAATGCCGCGCGGCTATTTCGTCACCGGCACCGACACCGGCGTGGGCAAGACCCGTTCTGCCGCAGCCTTGTGCCGCGCCTTCGTGGCGCGCGGCCATTCGGTGGCGGCCATGAAACCGGTCGCTTCGGGTTGCGTACGAACCGCGGAAGGCTTGCGCAACGAAGATGCGCTGGCGCTGCAGGCGGCGATGACAGTGCGCGCGCGCTACGAGGAAATAAACCCGTACGCCTTCGAGCCGGCGATCGCACCGCACGTGGCGGCGGCGCAGAGCGGCATCGCCATCGATTTTACGCGGTTGGATCGGGCTTTCGAGCGGCTAGCGCTGCAAGCGGAGATCCTCATCGTGGAGGGTGCGGGCGGCTGGCTGGTGCCCTTGGATGCGCAGCGGACACTCGCTGAACTAGCGCAGCGCTGGTCGCTGGATGTCATCCTGGTGGTGGGGCTACGCCTGGGCTGCATCAATCACGCTCTGCTTACCCAGGAATCCGTCGCACAGCGGCGGTTGAAGCTGGCGGGATGGATCTGCAATCGCCTGGACCCGCAGATGACGGCGGCGCAGGCCAGCGTCGATATGCTACGCGCGCGGCTGGCTGCACCCTGCCTGGGCGAACTGCCTCACGCTCCGCTCGAGGCCGCCGAGGCCACGGCCAGGCACTTGAACTTGAATTTGCTGGACTGAAGCCGCTCAAGGGTCGCGCAACGTTGG
>JAFEGC010000489.1 GCA_018240265.1 Pseudomonadota bacterium
ACCCTGCTCATGCAAACGCTCGCCGGCATCCGCGCTCCCGCTCGTGGCGAGGTGCGTGTGTTGGACCGGAGCTTACGCGACTGGCCGACGCGCGAACTGGCGCGCCAAGTGGCGCTGCTGCCGCAGAACATCGAGGATCCCTTTCCGGCCAGCGTGCTGGAAACCGTGCTGCTCGGCCGCCATCCGCATATCTCCCGCTGGAAATGGGAGGGTCCGGAGGACCTGCGCATCGCGCGGGCGGCGCTTGCGGCCGTGGGCCTGGCGAATTACGAGCAGCGCGAAGTGTTCACGCTGAGCGGCGGGGAGCGGCGGCGCACCGCCATTGCCGCGGCGCTGGCGGCATTGCTCCTGGCGTCAAGCGCGCAGCTCTCGCCGGCGCGCGCCGCGGTGGTCTCGGACCTTTATCAGGCGGCCGTCCCCGCCGTAGATCGCTCCGAAGCTGGGCTGTCGGCGGCGTTCGAGTCGGCGCTTCGGCAGGTGCTGGTGAAGGCGACCGGTCGCCGTTCGGCGGCGCAGGATCCCGCGTTCGCGCCTTTGCTGAGCAATGCGCGCCGCTACATGCAGCAGTATCGTGCCGGCAGCGGCAACCAAATCTGGGTGGCTTTCGATGGGCCGGCGCTGGAGCGCTGGTTGGCGCAGAACGGCCAACCCTCCTGGGGCAAGGACCGGCCGGTGACGCTGATGTGGGTGGCGGTGGCCGATCGTAAAGGCGGCGGCAGCGTGCTCACGCGCGAAGACAGTTCGGATCTCAAACGCTCGCTGGATCAGCAGGCCGCGAGCCGCGGCATCGTGCTGCTGTGGCCCAGTGCGGCCGAGGTGCAGCGCCTGGGTGTGACTTACGACAGCCTGGTGCAGGGCCCGCCCAGCGCCCTGGCCGACAGCGGCAAGCGCCTGGGCGCGAGCGGCGTACTGATGGGCCAGGCGGCCGATGCGAGGCTCGGCGCTTCCATACGTTGGGTGTTCCTGTTCCAGGGACGCAGCGCCGAGTATTCCGGCGCGGACGAGGGTCTGCAGCGCGTGGCCGACACCTATGCCGGCCTGTACGCTGCCACCGGCACCAGCGTGCCCATCGACCTGGACGTGACCGGCGTCGCCAACCTGCAGACCTATGCCGCCGTGCAGACGTATCTGGAGTCCCTGACGCAGCTTTCACGCATCGGCGTGACCGGGTTCGATGCCGACACCCTGCACCTGCGCGTGGTGGCGCGCGGCGGTCTGGATCCTCTGCAGCGGGTGTTCGCGCAGGACGGGCGTTTACAGGTGGAGCCCGGCAGCGGCGTACCGCGATTCCGCGCGATGCCTTAGACCGTGAGCGATCGATGCTGCGCCAGATTCCCAACGCGATCTGCCTGGCTCGCCTGGCCCTGGTGGTGCCCATCGCCTGGACCTTGATCCACGACGATCCGGCGGCAACGCTGTGGCTGTTCGGCGCCGCGGCGGTATCCGATGGCGCCGACGGCTTTCTCGCCAAGCGCTTCGGCTGGCAGAGCGATCTGGGCGCATTTCTCGATCCGCTCGCAGACAAGGTGTTGCTGGTCACGGTGTTCGTGACCCTGGCCTGGCTCGATCTGGTACCCATGTGGTTGGTGCTGTTGGCAGTGGGCCGTGACCTCGTGATCGTGTCCGGCGCGCTGGCCTACCGAGTGGTGGTGGGGCCGGTAAAAATCGACCCCAAGATCTCCAGCAAGATCAACACCGCCTCCCAACTCGGTTTCGTGCTCATCGTCATCTGCCGTCAGGCGTTCTCATTGCCGCCGCTGTGGGTGGCCACCGCTGCCGGCGCGGCGATGATGGTGATGACGGTGGTGAGCGGCTTGGATTATGT